>JADFRU010000128.1:0-5514 GCA_022561115.1 Chloroflexota bacterium
ACACGTCCGGGAGCATCTCCTTGTCCAGCGCCAGGTCGGCCACGAGCTGCTTCAGCCTGCGGTTCTCATCCTCGAGCAGCTTGAGGCGCCTCAACTCGGCGACGCCCATGCCGGCGTACTTGCGTTTCCAGCGGTAGAAGCTCTGCTCGGTGACGCCCATCTTCCGGCACACCTCGGTCACCGGGGTGCCGCTCTCCGCCTGTCTGAGTGCGAAGGCGATCTGCTCCTCCGAATACCTCGATCTCTTCACGGGAAGACCCTCCTATCCAGGCCGGAATCGTCCCGAAATCCTAACCCTCATGCTGGCGCGAGATTCGGGGTGAAGGTCACCTCATCACGGCAGTCGTCGATTCTGGTCCCATAAAAAGGGGTGGAGCATCTGGGCCTCTCACCTGGCTTTGAGATCGTGCCCTGTGGTGGAGCTCTAAAAAGGGCCGTTTTTCCGACTGTTCCGTCGGCATATCACGGATAAAAAGAGTGTGAAGTGTTCGCGATCCGTGCCCAATCTCTTCACTCGATGCGCGGCAATCACAAAGTCCAATCGGGGTCGCAAAGGGCTTCATGACAGACCAATGTTCTCAGAACTGGTACCGGCTCGCGACCCGGCTACCTTCCCGAATACGGTTCAATCGACCTAGCGATCGCCCGTATCACCGGTTCGGGGAACGTACGGCAATCGTCCTCGGCACACCACGAGAACCCGCACGTCGGGAGGCACGCGTGGACCTCGCCATTTATGTCGAAGATGGAGCCGTCGTATTCAAACGCCAGGGAAAAGCCGGCCTCGTCGGCGGTCTCCCGGTGATACTGACCAACCGGGGCGTCCGGGTTTTGCCGGAGCTGGACAACGCTCCGGTACTTGATCGGCGCATCGTCGGCGGTCCAGTTCCTTGCCTCAGACAACGCCCATAAAGGATACTGCCGAACGTCCAGAAAAATGAGCCCTGACGAGCCTACCTCCTCCTCGTACCGCAGATGCGCGGATGGTCCAGCCTCGCCGATCTCGCGTGCCCGTTTGGCAGAAACCAGCTCATATCCCTCCGGCACATTGTTTGGAACGCCCAGCCGACCGCCCGTCTCGCGCCAGGATTGATCGAGCTCACGAAGCGCTGCAGTGAGCAGATCTGCGGCGGTCGGCGTCGGCGTGATCGACGCTGCGATGGCCGTCGCCGTGACCACAGCGGGCACGGCTGTAGGGTTTGCGGTAGGCACGACCGTCGATGAACGCAGGCCGGATGCATCGCCGTCGCCGCTACATGCGATGGCCAACACGGCGATCGGCAGTCCCGCCAGTCTCCACATGTTCGCCGTCTCCTCACCTCTGTCCTTCGGTCACGACCCCGGCACAGCGACTGCAGGACGTACCCCGCTATCGCCTTGCGCTTTCGATACTGATTTATACGACCAGCGGAACGGCCAGGGACTTGCGGGTAGTTCGTCGATGACGTAGCGGGTGCAGGCGCCGCTGTCCGCGATTGCTTGCATTCACCGACCACCATATAGGCGTACGCACGCGGATCACGACAGATCCAATTCCGCACATGCCCTCGTGTAATAAGTGCGGGCAGTGATTCGTTAACGCCAGACGAATCTTCGAAAAGCGCCCGGCCTTTCGCATCGATGCGAGATGAGGATGGACAGCAATGGGAGCGAGCGCTTGATGACTTACGTTCCAAGTGCCAAACGGCAATCGTTATGCGTTTGATGGCTTTGTACCTTGGCATCGCTGTGCTTGGAGTAATCGCGGTGGCCTGCACAGAAAGCAGTGTGATTGAGGGCGCCGACGCCGACATATCCGATGTCGATGCTCCTGCCCCGTTGATCGTTTCTCCCGGCGCCGGCGCGATAAACGGCACGGGCGCGAACCCATCCGGCCTCGTCGGACCCGTACCATCGGATGTTCCCTTGAACGGGCAGGCTATCAATTACCGTGCTGCTATCGCCGAGTCGTTGTCCGGTTACGGTGGAACGGTCCTCGCTCCGGCGTACATCCCGCCTGGGTTTGAGCTTAAAGACGCCAGGGTCGTGCGGAGCGGACGAACCGAGACATTCTTGCTGAGGTACGAGATTCCCGACGAATTTGTGTGGTTCGAAATAACCGGCTGGCAGGCGGACAAGTTCACGCTTGAATCCAGCCCAGAATCCGCCGGTCGGCCGATTCAAATAACGACACAGCGCCGGGGGATTTCGGGCCCTGATACGAGCGTCGTGGAGTTCTCCGATGTCCTGGGGGGAGGATTCAATTCGCAATTTACGATCGACGACTCCGTGATAACGGTATATGGGCAAGCCCATCGCTGTATCGGGGACTGTTTTTCCTGGTGCACAGATCTGGACTGCCCCAAATTCAGCCAGCCGCTCGTCGAGGCGATCGTGAACTCCATCAGTCCGATCGATTGACGAGCGGACTTCGCCTATCATCCCCGGCAGCACCGGGGCATCCCGCACCCGCCAGGAGACCCGCACCACATTCACGCCAACAGGAGAACCGAACATATGTCGACGCGTCAGTTCACCGGCAACCCGTCGCAGATAATGGTGGAGCAACTCGCGGCGTCCGGCGTCAAGTATGTGTTTTACAACTCCGGCTCCCGGGAGGCGATGTTCTTCGACGCACTCCACGGACATCCCGATGTAAACGGCATCCTCGCCCTGCACGAGGGATCGGTGGCGGCGATGGCCGGGGGATACGCACAGGTCCGGGGCGACCCTGCGGTGATGGTTGTGCATCTCGGGGCCGGGCTGGCGCAGTCACTGGGACAGCTTTTCAACGCATGGAACGGCGGTCTGCCGGTGGTGGTGATCTCGTTCCACGGCGACACCGGCAGCTTCGCCGACTCGGTGGCGCTGAACATCGACCACGACTTCGGCCCCACCTACCTGTCCGCCCCGTTCACCAAGGCGAGCT
This sequence comes from Chloroflexota bacterium, assembly GCA_022561115.1. Lineage (GTDB taxonomy): Bacteria > Chloroflexota > Dehalococcoidia > Lucifugimonadales > Lucifugimonadaceae. Next base: position 2,909 of record JADFRU010000128.1, read on the forward strand.
GGACGGTGATCGAGCCCGGAGGGTTGCCGGAGGCGATCGAGCGCGCGATCAAAGTGGCGACCGCCGCGCCAACCGGCCCGGTGCATCTCGCCGTGTACGACCGGCTTCTCGACGCCGCGCCGGTAACGGTCAACATCATCGAAACCCGTACGGCGCATGTGCGCTCCGGCCACGCCGACGACGCCGACCTGGAACAGATCGCCGCCGCGCTGGACGCCGCAGAACGCCCGCTGATCTACGTCGGCGACGGCATCGCGAAGAGCGGAGCGCAGGACGCCGTGAAGGCGCTCGCTGAGCATTACGGCGCGGCCGTGGCCTGCGCCTCGCCCGATCTCCGAGGCATGCCGATCGCACACCCGCTCCACTGCGGACCGTTCGGCCCCGCTGCGGCGGCGGTGAAACCGGACTGCATACTCGCGATCGGCGTCCGCCACGCCGGCGCCGGACTCCCGGGCGACTACGCCGCGCTCGCTGCTGCGGAACGGTTGTACGCTCTCGGCTCTGGGGTCGCTTACCTCCAGAACATGCCCGGGTTGGACAACGGAATCATGGCCGATGAGGCCAGGGCCGCCGGCCGTCTGCTGGAGCTGGCCCAGAACGCGGGAACGAGCGCCGCCCACGACGCCCGCAGAAAAACGGCGCTAGAACACGCTGCTGCGTTACGGGCCGCCCGCCGGAGCGTGTTGCAGCCGGGGGGTGATCACAAAGTGGCCGGGCGTGTGCGACCGCTGGTACTCCTGGATTCCATCGAGGCAGAGCTCGCGCGGATCGGTGGCGGGATCATCACGTCAGAGCAGTTCGCCATACAACTGGAATGTGTCGCCGCGGTGGAAGGCGGAGGGGTCAACACGCACCTCCGGCGACCCGGCGAGTCTGAGGGTTGGGGAATGGGAGCGGCCGCGGGCGCCAAACTGGGCGCGCCCGGGACGCCGGTCATCGGGCTGGTGGGCGACGGGTCGGTCTACTACTCGGACTCGGTGTTCTGGACGGCGGTCGTGCACGGCATACCCGTGCTCTACATCATCCCAAACAACGCCGCATACGGCATCGTGGCGACGCTGTTCGCAGCCGCCGGAGGACAGATGCGGGAGACGGGGGAGTACGCCGGCGTCGGGCTGGAGGGCATCGACCCGCTGGGGCTGGCGCGGGCGTACGGCCTGGAAGGGGAACGGGTGGACGATGAGGCGAAGGTAGCCGAGGCGATCGCACGCGGGCTGGCAATCGTGGAAACGGAGAAGCGGCCATACGTGCTGGACGTGCGATTGCCGTCCGGCCTCCCGGAGGGCGCTCGGGCGGCTGAGCCGTTCCGCCTTTCTGACGCGTAAACCCGGCCGTCTTGATGTTGTACGGTTCTGCCTGCCCGGAACGGTGAATCCCGCCCGGTCGCGTTAATGACCACGATAAGGAGCGCCCTTCACGTGCCCCCGAACATTGTCTTCATGTTCAGCGACCAGCAGCGCTACGACACCCTCGCCGCCTACGGCAACGACTGGATTCGGACGCCAAACCTGAACCGGCTGGCGGAAGGCAGCTTTGTGTTCGAGCGTGCGTACGTGGCCCAGCCCGTCTGTACACCGGCGCGGGCGACGCTTCTGACCGGCCTCTACCCGCACACCGCGGGCCCGACGATCAACCACATCCCGCTCCCGGAATCGACAAAGACCTTCGCCGAGTACGTTGACGATTCGTACGAGACGGCGTGGTTCGGCAAGTGGCACCTGGGTGATGACACGCTGAAGCAACACGGCTGGAAGCACTGGATCAGCGCCGAGGACGGCCACACGCCGAGCTATTCACGCCCGGATTTGCCACTCAGCGACTATCACCGGTACCTGGAGAGCCAGGGCTACAAGCCGGACGGCAGGGCGGCGGACGGCCGCGCCATCTTCTCGTCAGGCCAGCGGTCCGGATTGCCGCCTGAAGACCAGATGGCGCACTTCCTGGGCCGAACCGCCGTCGACTTCATCGACCGGAACGCGGGAAACCCCTTCGTGCTTTTCGTGAGCACTTTCGAGCCGCACTCGCCGTATTCCGGGCCGTACAACGACCTGTACGACCCGGCGACGTTGCCCGTCGGTCCGGCGTTCCTGCAAACTCCAGAAACCGCCTCGCTTTACCACCGGACCCGCGCCGCTTACTACTCGAAGCACCTCACTGAAGGCGGGTCGCGTGACGACCCCTACATGCGGGACTACCTGCTCGACCCGGACCTGACGCTGGATACGGAACTGGACTGGCGCATTCTGCGCGCGCAGTACCTGTCCAACATCACCCTCGTCGACGAGATGGCGGGCATGGTCATGGACGCGCTGGAGCGGAACGGCCTCGCAGACAACACGATCGTTGTGTTCACGAGCGAGCACGGTGAGATGGCGGGCGATCACCGGATGCTGGAGAAGCGGTCACTCTACGAGGAGTCGGCGCGCGTGCCTCTGCTGATGCGCGTGCCGGGGATGTCAGACGGCGGGCGCCGGATTGCCGGCAACGTCGGCCAGATCGACCTGCTCCCGACGCTGCTCGACCTGATCGGCCAGCAGATTCCGGAGGGCATTCAGGGCAACTCGTTGAAGCCGGTGCTCGCCGAGGGTGGCGACCTGGACCACAAC
>JADFRU010000129.1:0-5514 GCA_022561115.1 Chloroflexota bacterium
GTTACTGAGGCCGTTTACGACGAGACCCATCACTAATCACTGCTTATCGGTGAACACAAGGGCCGGACGAGCATTGCCCGCGCCGTTGACGTAGATCGGGTCGATGATGGTCGTTCCCGAGGCTGTGGCGAGGACGATTTGAACAAGGTCCATCGCTCCCTTGCACGTGTCTTTCAGGATGAACGACCAGCCCGGTCCATCGTCGAACACGGAGCAACTCAACTGCTGCGCGGCCCGGCGATCGGCAAGTATCACGATGCCGGCGCGCGGCAATTCCTTTCGGATCGCACGCCCGATTTCGACCGGGCTGGAGTCCGCCGTGGCCGGCGTATCGATCAACACCACATCCGGCATGAGGGTCAATGCGATATCGACGGTGTTTTTGATGTCTCCGGTAACTCCCACAGTCCGTATTTCAGGCACCTGCCCCATAAACAGCTCTAACAGATCGGCCTGCAACCGGTCGCTGTCAATGATGAGCATGTCGTACAACCCGGCCTGTGGGACGGGATCGAAAGCTGACGGTACGTCCCGTGATCTATCGGTATGTGTATCGTTCCCATTTGTCTGAACATTTAATGTTCCCGGGGCATTCGACGGATCTCGCCGGATAATCTGCACGACAACCTCCCGATTTAACGGTTACCGGGGCAGATTACTCCGTGATGTCCCGTGAACAAAGACCCGGATGGGTGAAACTGTTCACCCGTTTATATTTTGCAGACTTGCTTGATTTACATACGTATTGACATTTAGCGGAGGCACGCCGGTTGTCTGGCGCGCTTTATACAATCAACAACATCCCCGTGTGCACTGATCCATTCATAATCAGAGATATAACTACTCCGTACTCTTGATACTATTGATTGCCTTTATGTTAAGTTTCTGAATGTGGTCGTCTTTGACTGAACGATTCATTCCCAACGCGCATCGATGGGTCCAATTGTGACATTTCGTTCCCAAACGTGGCGACTATGTCCACGATGTCTTACACATCTAACGTGTGCCCAACTCACGGGGGTCTACATATGAATCCGGCGGTCCGGTCACTATCGCAACAGATCTCACGAACGGTCTGTGCATAACCAGATGATTCGAACCGGAAGCGCTTGGCCCTACGTACAGCTATGGGGTTGTATCGATGCACTGATAAGAGAGATTACCGTTCAAGGGAGCGTTTGGATTTAGAGGGAGGGTACTTGTTCATTGACGACATCGACTATCGCGACAAATACTACGAATATCAAAGTGCTCGTTGCCGGTCGCCACACAGCGTTCCTGGATGGAGTCGCCTCTCTTCTCAAAGCCACCGAGGGGATCGAGGTTGCCCGAGACATGGAAGACGTGGCATTCCTACTCGGAGGTTCAGCGGGAACAATCCCGGACGTGGTAGTCACGCCGGTGGGCTGCGGCTCTGGATGCCAACTGGCCTCGATGAGACGCGTTCGGCGGAGGTTCTCGACGATCAGGTTCGTGGCGATATCACCGCCCGAACGGGATGCGATCGTCATAGGCGCTTTCAGGGCCGGGGCGAGCGCATGTCTCACCACCAACTGCACGAGCAACGAGTTGATACTGGCCGTCAAAGGTGTGTACAGCGGTCAGGTGTATCTCGATCCGGGTGTAGCTTCCACCGTTATTCGTCGCGCTACCCGGTCTGCACCGGATATTCCCGGGCTGCTTACTTACCGGGAGCTGGCCGTGCTTGCGCTGCTGGCGGAAGGCGGCACGAACAAGCAGATCGCACTGGAGCTGGAGCTCAGCGTAAACACCATAAAAACGCGGCTCGCTCGCATCTACGAAAAGTTGGACGTATCGACGCGTTCGCAGGCGGTCGCTCGCGGCCTCAATGAGCGATTCATCGACCTCGACCAGCTTAGCTGAAGTATAAGATCGCGCGCTCGCGAGCCCATTCGCTTCCCGATCACACAACAGCGCCGCATACCAACGATTGAGTCACCTGGGTAGTACCACCGGACGAGGCACCCGCGTCGCGGAAACCGGCCTTCGCGCTACTACCCGAATATCGTGCGCGAATTCACCGTTGCCCGTGTAGGGATTCGTCAATCGCACGCTCATCATAATCGTGCTTTTATCCATTGGTATCTCTGTATTCGTTCACGCATCAGCCAGTGAGCGGGAGAATCTCGCTACCAAACGTAGCACTTCTATCGGCACCTGAAACCCGGAGGCGCAAATGACTACCCGGCAAAAACAATCCATGTCCGAACAACTCGGTGTCAACCCGAGTGATCTGGAAAGCCGCAAATCATGGAATGGGTTCAGTGACGAACACGTTGCCGTTCTGAACGATGTGCGTGAGCTGGCAAACGAGAATGCGGCGGAAATTATCCACAAGTTCTACGACCACTCGTTCTCGTTCCCGGCATTTGCTGAGACGGTCCGGAAGGCCGGCGGAAGTCGCGCCAACCTGGAAATAGCGCAGACCGAGTACTTCAAGGAACTGTTCGGCGGGACCTATGACATGGCATACGCCGAGCGGCGTTTGGCGATCGGTTCAGTGCATCACAGGTTGGGGATCAGCCCACGCTATTACCTGGGCTCATACATCCAGTTCTACGAGCACCTGTTCCCGCTCCTGGTAAAGAAGTACAAGAGAAAGCCAGATAAGCTCGTCTTTGCGATCGGGGCGTTCCTCAAGATCACCAACTTCGATCAGCAGTTGATGATCGAGGCTTACACGCTCGGTTTCGTCACCGAAATGCAGGAACAGGTGGACGAGGTCCGAACCCAGGCCACCACCGTGGAACGAAACACCGAGGCGATGGCACAACTTTCGACAGGCGCCACCGAGCAGGCCAACCCATCACACAGGAGACCGCCAGCAACGTACAGCAGCTGGGCGAGGCGATCTCGGCCGTTTCACAGGCATCGGAGTCGCAGGCCCAGGCCGCTGACAGCATGTCGTCGATGATGGAAGAGTTGAAGTCCGCCATTTCCCAGATCAACGCATCCGTGGAATCCGGCATGCAGAGCGCGGAGACGGCCAGCGTTACCTCAAAAAAGGGAGCCGACGTCGTATCACAGACGGTTGAAGGCATGGGGCGCATCAGCGCTTCTGTGCAGGATGGCTCTGACTTGATAGGGGAGCTTGGCGCCAGGTCTGATGAAATCGGGAAGATCATCGGCGTCATCGAGGAGGTCGCAGACCAGACCAACCTGCTGGCGCTGAACGCAGTAATTGAAGCCGCACGGTCGCGGTTTCGCTGTGGTGGCTGACGAGATCCGCAAGCTGGCGGAACGTGTCGCAAGTGCAACCAAAGAGATAGCAGAACTCATTGCTGTGGTCCAGAACGGCGTCAAGGCGTCAGTCATTGCTATGAACAAGGGCACGGAAGAAGTTTCCGCTGGGAATGAACTCGTGATACAGGCAGGGGACGCGTTGGAGGAAATTCTTGAATCTGTGAACTCCACAAACTCGGAGGTCGCTGAGATCGGCCGGGCGTCCACAGCCATGGACAAGGTCATGGGCCAGGTCATTGAACTGGTCGAGAGCGTGGCGGCCGGGTCACAGCAAGCAGCGGCATCCTCTCAGGAGATGAAGGCGCTGAATTCCGAGGTCACAAAAATGGTGGAACAGGTCGCAGCGGTAGCTGAAGAAACGTCCGCCTCGACCGAGCAGGTCACCGCATCGATCGAATCTACCCAGCAGGCGCTGATCGAGAATAACCAGGCGTTGAGCGGCAAGCTTGACGGCCTGGAAGCAACACTCGCCCGGCTGTCACAGGTCGCGGCGTAAAACCCTGGACCGGCCGGGCCGCCTTGCCTCCAGGCGGTTCCGGCCGGGTTCTCCGATCACGTTCAACCTGACCTCACTGGTACGTCCACGATTCCCTGGGACGATTCCTCACACGCGCAGTTTCCTGACTCTGGATGGCAACAGGACCCCGAACGCGAATCTGCATTGTGAGATAGGAGTTCACAACAGAGCAGGGCCATAAGCTGCCTGATTCACTGAACGGCACCACGACGAACGTCCGGGCGATTCGCGCCCCACCCCATCCGCGGAGATGAAGTGGCTTCAGACGCTCGTCGATATGCCGGGAAGCGACGAATGGCCGCAGAACGATCTCAGTCATTGTTGGATCAGCTTGGAATCACTCCGAGCGACCTGGAGGGCCGTAAGGCCTGGAACGTTTTCACCAGAGAGCACGTTGAGATTCTGATCGAGTTACGTGAACTGGCGTTTGAACACGCGGATGAAATATCCAACAAGTTTTACGATCACTCTTTCTCGTTCCCGGCGTTCGCGAAGAAAGTCCAGGAATCCGGGTCCAGCCGGGCGCCCCTGGTGGCAGCGCAGGCTCAGTATTTCAAGGACCTTTTCAGCGGGACCTATGACATTGCTTACGCAGAGCGACGACTTCATATCGGAGCCATACACCACAAGCTGGCCATCAGCCCGCGCTACTACCTCGGATCCTACATCCAGTTCTACGACCTCTTCTTTCCGATCCTCGCGAAGAAGTACAAGAGAAAACCCGGACGGCTTGCCCTCGCGATTTCGGCGTTCCTCAAGATCGTCAACTTCGATCAGCAACTGATGATTGAGGGTTACACCATGGGTTTCGTCAACGAGATGAAGGGCCAGGTTGAGAAGGTAAGGACCCAGGCCTCTGAGGCGCGCAAGAACACAGATGCCATTCTCACATCTATGGTCCAGGTCTCGCAGGCCATGTCCCAACTGGCGTCAGGCTCGGCGGAGCAGGCTGAGAGCACTCAGAGCGCAGCTGCCAACGTGCAGTCATTGTCGGAGGTGATCTCTAACGTCTCTAACGCTGCCTCAGAACAAGCGGAACAGGCAAAACTGATGAACGCGCAGGTGGACAATCTTAAATCGGCGATCAGCCAGATCGACGAGAGCGTCAGGGTGGGCATCGAGACGGCCGAAACCGCCGCCAACACGTCCCGGGCCGGAGTTCTGGTCGTGAAGGAGACGGTTGATGGAATGGACCGTATCCGGCAACGGGTTGAGGACGGCACCAGCCTGATCAGTGAGCTCGGGGCCAAATCAGACGAGATTGGAAAGATCATAAGCGTCATAGAGGACGTGGCAGACCAGACCAACCTGCTTGCGCTAAACGCCGCTATTGAGGCGGCGCGTGCGGGCGAGCAAGGGCGCGGGTTCGCCGTCGTTGCGGATGAAGTACGCAAGCTGGCGGAAAGAGTGGCCGGCGCCACAAAGGAAATCGCTGAACTCATCGGCGTCGTCCAGGACGGTGTCAAAGAATCGGTCACTGCCATGAACAAGGGCACGGAAGAGGTGGCTGAAGGAACTGAACTCGTGACCAAAGCGGGTGATTCTCTCAACGAGATTCTCAATTCCGTACAGTCCACAAACGATCAGGTGAACGAGATCGGCGCGGCTTCGCGAACGATGAACGAAGCCACTGAAAACGTCGTTTCTCTGGTTGAAGGCGTGGCATCTGCATCCTTGCAGACCGCCGCATCTTCGCAGGAAATGAACGTCCTTAACGCAGAGGTGACCAGGAC
>JADFRU010000130.1:0-5502 GCA_022561115.1 Chloroflexota bacterium
AAGGCGATTGCCGAGAAGGTCCGGGCTGAAGTGGCTAGGAACGTCCGAGAATGGATCGCTGCAGGCAACCCGCAACCGGGACTGGCCGTGGTCCTTGTGGGGGATGACCCTGCGTCCGCGACCTATGTTCGAGGCAAGGAAAGGGCGTCGGTTGAGGTTGGGATGAGGTCGGAGACCCGCAACCTTCCGGCAGACGTGACACAGGATGAACTTCTCGGAGTGATCGAGGAGTTGAACGCGGATGACCGGATTACCGGCTTCCTGGTGCAACTTCCGCTGCCGGATCACATCGACGACGACACCATCCTCCACGCCATCGACCCTGTGAAAGACGTCGACGGCATACATCCTTTCAACCTGGGACTGCTCCTCGGCGGAACCCCCCGGCTTGCCCCGGCTACCCCGAGCGGCATCTTGAGGCTGCTCGCCGAGGAGGGTGTGGATACGAAGGGGAAACACGTGGTGATCTGCGGCCGCAGCAACATCGTCGGCCGTCCGCTTGCCGCACTTCTGCTCCGCCGCGGCGTTGCTGGCGGTGACGCGACGGTCACCGTGTGCCACTCCCGGACCCGGGATCTCGGCTCATACACCATCCAGGCTGACATCCTGGTCGCTGCGATGGGCGTTCCGGGATTGATCACAAAAGAGATGGTCAAGCCGGGAGCTGTTGTGATCGACGTTGGGACGGTGCGCGTCGATGACCCGTCCCGGGAGCGCGGATGGCGGCTCGCGGGCGACATCGCCCTTGACGTTCGCGAGGTGGCGTCCCTGCGGACTCCGGTGCCCGGAGGTGTGGGGCCAATGACGATAGCCATGCTGCTGAAAAACGTCATGACGGCAGCGCGACTCGTGGCCGTCCGCGCCCCTTGATGGCGTGACGAATCAAACGTGGAGAGGGCCTGCGGCGGGCAGCGGGAAATCCCGGGGCCGTATAGTAAGATAGCCGCCGCCGCAGGGGCATCCGGTCTGGTGTCGCCTCGGCGAAATTATGGGTCCGGCCGCCCTTCAAGAGAATCGGGCCGGACACGTCCCCGGCCTGGAGGTCGAACGATCGTTCAAAGCAAAGCAAAGACGCCTTCCCTGTCAAAACAGAAGGGGAAGGCGCAGAAACAGGAATTCGTCGATCTGTACCGGCAGATGTACCTGATACGTCAGTTCGAAGAGGTGTGCGGTGAGATGTACACCCGCGGTTTAATCCGCGGGTTCCTGCACCTTTACATCGGCCAGGAAGCGATAGCCGTCGGGTCGATCTCTCAGCTTCAGTCGCAGGACTACATCGTCACCCACTACCGGGACCACGGCCACGCGCTGGCGCGCGGCCTTGACCCCAACCGCGCCATGGCGGAGCTCTTCGGCCGTGTTGATGGCCTGAGCAAGGGCAAGGGCGGGTCGATGCACCTGTTCGACGCTGAGAAGGGATTTATGGGCGGCCACGCCATCGTCGGCGGACAATTCCCACTCGCCGCCGGGCTCGCGCTCTCGCACAAGTACAGGAAGACGGACGGCATCTGTCTCGTGTTCTTTGGCGACGGCTCCACCAACCAGGGCACATATCACGAGGTGATGAACCTGGCTGCGGTCTGGAAGCTGCCGATGCTATTTTTGCTTGAGAACAACCTGTACGGCATGGGCTCAAGGTTTGACCGGGTTCGTGGCGGTGGCGAAGACTTTTACCCGGGCGCGGCGATGTACGGTATTGAGCACACGGCTGTTGTTGACGGCATGGATGTGCTGGCCGTGAGGGAGGCGACCAGGGTCGCTATTGAAGGCATACGGGCGGGCAAGGGCCCGGCGTTCATCGAGGCCAAGACGTTCCGCTTCCAGGGACACTCGATGGCGGACCCGGTCAAGTACCGTGATAGCGCCGAGACCGCCTCATGGGAGGCGCGCGATCCCATCGTGACCTTCCCGCGGGACCTGATGGCGCAGGGGCTAGTGGATGAGGCTGAACTTGAACAGATACGCGCCGACGTTGAGGCCCAGGTAGCGGAAACGGTCAGGTTTGCCGAAAATAGCCCGTTTCCCCCGGACGAAGAGCTTCACACCGATATTTACGCGTAACGGCGCCGCACGCGGAGGGAACGGCGACCAGACTTCCCCGGCGAAAATCGGAGCGTTGAGATTATTGAATGACTGAGATTACCTTCAGACAGGCGCTCCAACGTGGTTTGCGGGAAGCGCTTGACGCTGACCCGGATGTGTTCCTCATGGGGGAGGACATCGGGAAGTACGATGGCGCTTACGCCGTGACGCAGGGCCTCCTGGAAAAGTACGGACCGGAACGGATTCGTGACACCCCGATATCCGAGGCGGCGTTCGTGGGCGCCGGCGTGGGGGCCGCCGTTGCCGGGTTGCGGCCGGTGGTTGAGCTGATGTCAATGAGCTTCTCGCTCGTGGCGATGGACCAGATCGTCAATATGGCGGCCAAGATCCGTTATATGTCTGGGGGGCAGGTAAAGGTTCCGATGGTGCTGCGCGCCCCGACGGGCGGCGGTGTCCAGCTCGGGGCGACCCACTCCCAGTCATTTGAGAACTGGTATGCGTCAACCCCCGGCCTGAAGGTAGTCACGCCGTCCACCCCGTACGACGCCCTCGGCCTCTTGAGAAGCTCCATAGAGGACGATAACCCGGTGGTGTTCGCCGAGAACGCCCTGCTTTACGGGGTGCGCGGCGAGGTGCCGGATGAAGAGTATCGAGTGCCGATCGGTGTCGCTGACATAAAACGCTCCGGTACTGACATCACGATGGTCGGCTGGGCGCACGGCATAGTGACGCTGTTGGACGCAGCGGAGAAGCTGTCCGAGACGGGCGTGAGCGCTGAGGTGGTCGATCTCCGAACGCTGCGGCCGCTGGACATGGACACCGTCGTGGAGTCGGTCGAGAAAACGGGCAGGGCGCTGGTGCTGGACGAAAACTGGCGCACAGGCGGGTTTGGCGCGGAAATAGCCGCCGAGATCGGGTATCGATGTTCCGACTACATGGACGGACCGGTGGCCCGCGTAGGCGGCGCTGACGCCCCGGCGCCGTACTCCCGGCCGCTCGAGCAGCTTGGCATCCCCCAGACCAGCTGGGTGATCGACGAAATCGAGAAAATCTACGGTCTCTAGGAAATATCTAAAATGTCCCGTCTCCCACCGGGAGAGGGGTACGGTGAGGGAGAGGTCTCATCGTAGAAACGCACCTGCATACGGTTTGAACTAGTTACCCGGGACGCTGTGACGCGCCCCCAGACCACGCTTCCCAACACCGCAAATATCGCCGCACGCGGTCGACCGGCACGCAACTGCCGGGAAAGGGTCCCGGATTGATCACCGAAGTCGTTATGCCCACGATGGGCGCCGACATGACTGAAGGCACCGTCGTCAAGTGGCTCAAATCCGAGGGCGACGAGGTCGCTCGCGGAGACATCATCGCCGAGATCGAGACGGACAAAACGGTCGTCGAGATGGAGGCATACGGCTCCGGTCTTCTTCGCAAGATCGTGATCGATGAAGGCGTCATGGTGCCCGTCGGCGATGTCATCGCTTACCTGGGTGACGCGGACGACGCTATCCCGGAAACGGCCGGAGCGGCGGCCGACGCCACGCCCGCGGTCGCCACCGCCGTAGAAACACCGGTCGCGACAGCGCCGGTCGCAGTGGCGGCGGCTCCCTCCGGCTCGGGCCGCATAAAGGCGTCTCCGGTCGCTCGCAAGATCGCAATCGAGCGCGGTATAGACCTGGCGACGGTGACCGGTACCGGGCCAGGGGGGCGAATCACCCGCGCTGATGTTGAAGGCCTGTCGGCGACCCCGGCGCCTGCTTCAACTGCGGTTGCGCCGGCCGCTCTATCGCTGGCCTCCGCCCCTGAAGTCACGCTGAGCGGAGACGATATCCCGCTGTCAGCCATGCGGCAGGCGATCGCACGCGTCACCGTCCGAAGCAAGACCGAGAACCCGCACTACTACGTTGACCTGTCTATCGACATGACCCAGGCGATGTTGCTCCGCCAGGGCCTGAACGAGGAGATCGGCGAGGCCGGGCCGCGTGTCAGTGTGAATGACATGATCATCCGGGCCTGCGTGAAGGCGATCATCAAGTACCCCAAGTTGAACACCACGTTTGCCGGTGACCACCTGGTCAGCCATCCGGATATCAATATCGGCATCGCAATCGCGCTCGAAACCGGGTTGATAGTGCCGGCCATCCTCCGGACACAGAACATGAGCCTGCTCCAGATTGCCGCCGCCACCAAGGACCTGGCAAACCGCGTCCGCGGCGACGGCGGCGCGCTTACGCAGGAGCAGAACACGGCGGGAACCTTCTCCATTTCCAACATGGGGATGCTGGGAGTCGACAACTTCCAGGCGATCATCGTGCCGCCTCAATCGGCCATCCTGGCGGTCGGCGCCGTGGCGCCGCAGGCGGTCGTAAGGGACGGCGAGATCGTGGTTCGACAGGTCATGAAGGCGAGCCTGTCGGCCGACCACCGCGTGACGGACGGGGCGGAAGGCGGAACGTTCCTGGGAGAGATACGCCGCGTGCTGGAGAATCCGGTGAGCCTGCTGATCTGAACCCGCAGCGCCATCTGAAACCGGAGGCCCGCCAAACCTGGCGGGCCTTTTCGCGCGGGTCGACAAATGAGACGACGACGGGTGTTCCGCAAGCTGGGCTAACCCTAGAATGAGCCCGTGTATTACGAAGAGCCGTTTTCTTCCGATGAGCGCACCGTACTGGAGCGTTTTTTCACGAACGTAGACGGGCCGGTATTCGGCCTGGTAAACCTCCCGGAAGTCGTCAAGGGTGCGTTATTCGCGCGCTACTCCCGTTCGCACAAGTCGCTGCGCCGCCTATTCCTTGACGAGTTCTACGATCAGCCGGAACTCGGCGTTGCGGCGGTCTCAGACGTCATCCCGTCTGACGACCCCACCGTCCGGCTCAAGAAGGCCGAGGGACTGTACGACCGCGTGTTCGGCGAGTATGGCGATGACTCGGTGGCCCAGCTAGGCGGCGCGCACCTTGCCTGCGAACAGGCGTCAAACCTGCTGACCAAGGTGCTCGAATGGGGCAGGCTGGCTGCCTATCTGGAACAGAGTACGCGGTACATCTATTACGACCGGCAGCTAGGTGAGCGCTACCGCTACCACGTGCCTCCCGAGGTAACGGACTCACCGCTTGCGGACGAGTACCGGGCGACGATGGACGGCCTGTTCGATCTGTACTCGTCGCTGGTGCGGGAGCTTGTCCCGTATTACGAACGCCAGTTCCCGCGTACGGATGACACGTCCAGCCGCGCTTACAGGGCGACGATCAGGGCCAAGGCCTGTGACGCCGCCCGGGGTCTCCTCCCGGCGGCGACGACGTCCAACGTGGGCATCTTCGCGACGGGCCAGGCGTACGAGTCGCTGCTGATGCGCATGCAGGCGCATCCCCTGGCGGAAGCGCGCGAGTACGGGGGGATGATGCTCGCCGAGCTTCGGAAGATGATCCCATCGTTTGTGAAACGGGTCGATATACCGGACCG
>JADFRU010000001.1:0-20859 GCA_022561115.1 Chloroflexota bacterium
CTCATCCGTCACATCCACAAATACAGAAGCCGCCTCGCCGCCTTCGGCCTGAATGAGCCGTGCGGTCTCGGCAGCAGTCTCGGTGACGATATCCGCTGCCACACCCCGTGCGCCCTGACGCGCGAACTCCAGTGCCGTCGCGCGGCCGATGCCCGATCCTGCGCCGGTAACCAGGGCGACCTTGCCTTCGACGATTCCTGACATATTGATGCCTCCAAATGAGTGCGTTTGATCCGATTCGTCATAATACCGGGGTGATCAAAAAGAAAAGAGCACATCGACAGATGCCGATGCGCTCCATTTCCGGCTGTTCACCCGCGTGTGATTATTAGGCATTAGGGACCAGTTAGGGACTAAACGGGTAAGCGTCCCTAGCCGCGGTCTCGTCGGTTAATTCCCTAATTTACGTTCAATTTGGCGGAGGGAGTGGGATTCGAACCCACGGTAGACGTTACCGCCTACAACGGTTTTCAAGACCGCCGCGACCGAGGCTCCGTCATTCCCATCCGGTGGTCTCGGGCTACAAATGAAATGGATCGCTATGAGATGTATCTGTCGTCCCAGGAGGTCCGCCACGAACGACTTCCTGGACGTTTGCTCCTATTGGGGAATCATCCGGTCAGATCAACGGTTAGGACAAACTTGATGGGTGTCTTTGTGTACATGTGATCAGGATGACACCGATCGCCGTCTCCTCATCTATTGGCGATGATGCGCGGATGAGGGACAGACGGTCGACGCTTGAGGTCGCAGCATCTGAACGTCGAAACGCCAGGCTCGAAACCCGGTCCCGGCAACCGACGACCCCAGGTCATCCTGAACTTGATTCAGGATCCGCCAATCCTAGAAATAGAACCGTTAGCGCGACCGATGGGGACCTTCGATGATCCGATGATCGGCATCAGGCGCGACGACCATCTGGGAGGTCGGCGGAGTCACGTAGAAGGTCGGCATTCGCCCTCCGAACGGCGTACGGTCAGCCGCCCTTACGGTGTTGCGGGGAGAGCGCGTTTTCGCACCACCCGGTCCTTCTCCATTCGTGGAAGGATCAGGACACTGCCGATGGCACTGAGCGAAGTTTCGGCTCAAGGGCGTTCAGACTTACGAACCGTTCGGACCGATCAAGCGCCGGTGCTCTATCAGGATGCAGCGGTCCATTACTACTTTTAGCCCGGCGCTGGTTGCAACCTCGGCGCCTTCGGCGCTTATAACGCCGAGCTGGGTCCAGAGCACCTTTGCGCCGATCCCTGCGGCTGAACGGGCGATATCCGGGACATATTCGGAGCGGCGGAATACGTCCACTATCTCGATAGGCTCCGGCACGTCCTCAAGCGTCGGGTAGCTGCGGAGGCCGAGCACCTCGTCCACGCCCGGGTTGACCGGGATTACGTTGTAGCCGTTTGCCAGCAGATATCGCGCTACCTCGTTGCTTGGCCGGTCCGGATTCGGCGATAGTCCGACTACGGCCACGTTGCGGTAGTTGGTGAGGATGGCTCTCAGTTGCTCGTCACTGTTCATCGCGAGTCCCGTCTTCCCGGCCATCGTCAGCGTTGACGCGATCTCTGGCAGCCGTAACGCGGCCCAGGCCTTGGTATTTGCCGAGGGCCCAGTTGAGCCGGACCCGGGCTATGTCCAGGAAGCCGGACAGGCCCTTGAGAAGCGTGACTTTGCTCCCGGGGCGGTAGTACCAGTCGATCGCTTGCTCGCGTATCGATGCGCCCATCTTCCGGGCCATGAAGAGGACCTCGACATCGAACCCGAAGCCGTCCAGCGTCTGCCTCTCGAAAATACGCTCGGCGACGTCGCCTCTGAACAGTTTGAACCCGCACTGGGTGTCCTCGATCCCCCTGAATGCCAGCAGCCACACCGCTATGGTGAAGGAGCGGCCGATGATGTGCCTGCGTGAGGGTTCACCGATGCGTCTTGCTCCCGGCGCTTCCCGGGAGCCGATGACGATCTCCTCCACGGGCGGGACGCCCCCGGGGAGGAAACGGTCAAGTTGCTCCGGCGGCATGGACAGGTCCGCATCGCACAGGAAGCGCCATTCAGCGTCCGTGGCCAGCATGCCGGCGCGTATCGCCGATCCTTTGCCTTTGTGGGGCAGGTTGATAACGCGAATTGCGGGCCAGCGTTTTGAGACGCCGGCCGCGATGGAGGCGGTATCGTCCGTGCTACCGTCGTCGGCGACGACGATCTCCCATGTGTACGGCTGGACGGACAGGTACTCGACCAGTTTTTCGAGGCTGGCCGCGATGCGTTCTTCCTCGTTGTACGCGGGTACGACTACGGCGAGGAAGGGTGGAGTCAACGGTTAGTCGTCCGTCGCGTCGAGCTTGAAGGCGCTGTGAAGCGCGTTGGCCGCTTTCTTGATGGAGGAGGAGGCGATGACGCAGGTGATCCTGATTTCAGAGGTGGTGATCATCTCTATGTTGACGTTAGCTTTTGATAGTGCGTCAAACATTGTGGCGGCGTAGCCGGGGCCGTTCTGCATGCCGGTCCCGACGATGCTCACCTTGGCGAGCCCGGTGGCGCCAACAACGTCCCGGGCGAACTCTGCGCAGATCTTTTGTGTCAGGTCCAGGGTGCGTTCAAAATCATCTTTTGACACGGTGAAGGTTACGTCCGTCAGACCTTCCAGTGATGCGTTCTGGACGATCACGTCAACGTTTATCCCGGCTTCAGCGAGCGGGACAAATATCTGGCCGACGATGCCGGGGCGGTCTTCAACCGCACGAACCGTGATCTTTGCGACGTCGCGGTCGATTGCGACGCCGGTCACGGCCCTGCGAATTTCCATCATCTGGGGGCCTCCGTGGATCAGCGTCCCCGGCACGTCTTCAAAGGTGGACGCGACGAGGATCGGTACATCGTAGACGGCGCCGAGCTCTATCGAGCGCGGGTTCATTTTGGCGCCCAGCGACGCCATCTCAAGCATTTCCTCGTAGTTGATCTCGGCCAGTTTGCGGGCCGAAGGCACGAGCCGCGGGTCTGCGGTGTAGATGCCGTCAACGTCTGTGTAGATCTCACACCGCTCGGCGTTCAGGGCGGCGGCAAGCGCCACGGCGGTGGTGTCCGACCCGCCACGCCCCAGGGTGGTCACATCTTCGTTATCGGCAAGGCCCTGGAACCCGGCGACGACGCAGATTCGTCCTCGGTCCAGCTCGCGGCGCAACCGGTTGACGTTGATGTCCGCGATGCGAGCCGAACCGTGGGTGGTGTCTGTTCGAATCCCGGCTTGCTGGCCGCTGAGGCTGACCGCCGGGTGGCCTGCCGCTGTTATCGCCATCGCCATCAATGTAGATGTGACCAGCTCACCGGTCGATAACAGGGTGTCGAGTTCGCGCGCCCCGGGCGGCTGGTCTCCGGACACGTTACGCGCCATCTCGATCAGTCTGTCGGTCGAGTCGCCCATCGCCGATACCACGATGACCAAAGACACGCCGGTCTCAGAGCGATCGCTTATTTTGCGGGCGATCGCGCTGATCCTGGCGGCGTCTGAAACGGAGCTGCCGCCGTATTTCTGGACGATCACGGGCCTGTTCTCGCCCGTGTTACTGCTCATCACGTGTGCCGCCGTCCGGGTTTTTTGTGTTCAATCCGGGGAACCACCCTGGTCCACCACGTGCGCCCCGCGCAGGGTGGGCCGCACGATGCGTGTTATAGCCTCAATGCCGTGGAGGCGGGCCGCCTCAGTCATCTCGTAGGCGACGGTGTACTCGTGGCCGGTTGTGAAGGCCATGATGGCAGGTCCCGCGCCGGACAGGAACGCGCCGTGCGCGCCGCCGGTCAGCGCGGCCCGGATGATGGTGTTCATGCCTTTGTAGATCCCGGCGCGGGCCGGCTGGTGCAACCGGTCTTCCGTGGCGTAACGAAGCAGCTCAAGCTGGCCCGTGGAAAGCGCGTTCGCCAGCAGGGCGGAACGGCCGATGTTGAACACGGCGTCCGCCCGGGTGACCTCGTCACGGAGTACGTCCCGCGCCCGGGCGGTGTGGCCGACGTAGTCCGGTATCAGGATGACGGTGTGAAGATCATCCGGGACCGAGATGCGGGATGTGATCCATTTGCCGCCGGATTTCACCCCGATCTGGCATCCGCCGAGGATGGCCGGGGCGACGTTGTCCGGGTGGCCCTCGATCTCCGCAGCGAGTTCAAGCGCCTCAGCCGGGTCTGTGCCGTCACCCTGCAGGGCAAATCCGGCCACGATGCCGCTCACGATTGCCGCAGAGCTGCTTCCGAGGCCACGGGCGAACGGGATGCCGTTGACGCAGTGGTATTGCAGTTCCGGGAACTCAGCGCCGCGGGCGTCGTAGGCGGCGCGCACTCCGGCGACCACCAGGTTTTGCTCGTCGCACGGGAGTTCGTCGGCTCCGTCGCCTTCGATCACGACTTTGAAAGGGCCGGGTGCGACGGTGAGATCGTTCCACAGGTCCACGGCGATCCCGATGGAGTCGAAACCGGGACCCAGGTTGGCGGCTGTAGCGGGGACGCGCACGGAAACGCGTTGCGGCGTGTTGTTGCTGGGACTCATTTAATAAGGTGGATGGCGTTTGCGCCGGAAAAGCGTCGGGCGGATGGGGGCCGCGACGTGTGAAAGGATAAAGGGATTGTCTGCGCTAACGCACAGGCGATGAGTAAGTATAATCCGGCGCGTTTAAGCCCCGCATGTCCGGGCCAAGAGTTTGGCCAACCCGTCTGGGAATGGACGCTAGCTACGGCCGGTATCGGCCGGGAACAGGACCGGAATGTCCCCGAAGAAGGTTGCGCTGGTTGGCGTTGATAACGAACGTACGCACGAGATGGTCACGGAGTTCAACCGGCTGGCGGCAGAGGCCGGCGGCGACGCCGACATCGTCTGGGTGAATTCAGAGCAGCCGGAAGCCGATCTCGTCGCAGGAATCGGCGATGCGGTGGCGATTCTCCACGGTTATGGCGCGAAGTTGCCGGTTGACGTGATTCGGCAGACGCCCGGCGTCAAGCTGGTTCAGACGATGTCCGCCGGGACTGATTACGTGGATAAGCCCGGCCTTCACGCGCTGGGCGTGCCGGTAGCCAATAATGGCGGCGGCAATGCCGTGGCGGTGGCCGAGCACGCGATCTGGCTGATGGTCGCGGTTTACCGGCGCCTGGATGAACAGATTCGGGATACACGCGCCGGAGCCTGGAGCAAGAACGTAGCTCCGCATCGTGACGAGGCGCACGATCTATCAGATAAGACGGTCGGCATCGTGGGGCTTGGACGGATCGGATCTCGGGTGGCGCGGCGGTTGCAGGGCTGGGAGTGTCGCGTTGTTTATTACGACGTGCTGGAGTTTTCGGAGGAGTATGAGCGCGAACTGGAAGTGGAACGGATGCCGTTCGACGAGCTGGTGGCGATTTCGGACGTGATCACGCTCCACACTCCGCTCGAGCCGACGACGAAGCACCTGATGTCAACGGATCAGTTCAAGGCGATGAAGGAGAGCGCCATTCTGATCAATTCCTGTCGCGGGCCGGTTGTGGATGAGGCGGCGCTGGTTGAGGCGCTGAAGGCGGGCGAGATTTACGGCGCCGGGCTGGATGTGTACGAGGTGGAGCCGATCGAGATGGACAATCCGCTGTTTGGGCTTGAGAACGTGGTTATGACGCCACACCTCGCAACGCGCGCCATCGAGTCAACGTACAAGACGATGGAGTTCGCCACGGCGAACGTGTCACGGGTGGCCCGGGGAGAGGCCCCGGAGTCGGTTGTCCCGCCGGTGGAGATGTAAGGACGGCGAGACCGGTCATGCGATGGAGGTGACGCGGGTCCGAGCGCGCTGCGGTGTCCTGAAAAATCTGCTGAGTCAAAAATCCGCCGGGCGAAAATAGCGGCGGCCCGGGCCGTATAATCAGACTTCGTGCCCTTTTCGGGGAGTGGCGCAGCTTGGTAGCGCGCTTCGTTCGGGACGAAGAGGCCCCGGGTTCAAATCCCGGCTCCCCGACCACAGGCACGGATGAGGCAGATGACGGTGGTCCAGCCCCGGTGGCTGGACCACTCTTTTTCTGATTTGGACGAAATCAAGAACAGGCGTCGAGGTCTCGCTGTTCGGGTGAGACCGTCCGGGCGTTCAGTCGGCGGCGTTTTCTCCGAGGTCGATTCCCATCTCGTGCTGCCAGCAGCGCCGGCCGTGCTCCGATACGTACTGATACGCGGCTAACGCTGCCACTGCGCCCTGTGAGGCCGCGGTAATTGTCTGTTTCAGCGTTCCGGAACCGTCGGTGATATCGCCCGCTCCGAAGATCCCGTCCACGTTCGTATTCATGTTCCGATCGACGTGTATCTCGTTCGTCTCCGGATTCAATTCCACGCCAAGAGATTGCGGGATTTCGATCCGCGGATCGGCGCCTATCTCGATGAACACCCCGTCAAGTTCCAGTTCGTCCCGGCCCTTGTATGGTCGCGAGAGCTTGACGCCTTTCAACCCCGCCAGGTCATCGCCCAGAAGCTCTGTTACTTCGGTCTCGAACAGCACGTGGACGTTGCTGCTCTTTTCGAGCAGATCTACGAGCACCGGCTCCGGCCTGCGGAAGCGGTCTCCACGGTAGACCAGGTACGTGTCTGTGGTGTACTTGCCAAGCAGGATGGCGCCCTCAACGGCGGCGCTCCCACCTCCGACGACGGCGGCGACTTTCTCCCGGTACAGCGGCGCGTCACAGGTCGAGCAATAGGACACGCCCTTGCCGGTCCATTCATTTTCATGCGGGAGGTTGAGTTTTCGGCGTTCGCGTCCTATGGCGAAGATCACGGCGCCGGCGCGTACCGTCGAGCCGTCGGACAGCGTGGCGAGGAAGCAATCGCCGGTATCTTCGACCGCGGTCACGGCTGCATCAACGATAGGCACATCGTACTTTTCGACCTGCTCGCGGAACTTGAGCATCAGGTCGAAGCCGTCGATCTCCGGGTAGCCCGGGTAGTTCTCAATGCCGCCGCCGATGGCGGTCTCTCCGCCGAACCGGTCTCCGACGATCAAACCGTGAAGCTGGTAACGGGCCGTGTACAGGGCAGCGGCGAACGCAGCGGCCCCCTGCCCGGCTATGAGGACGTCAGTCGTACGAGATTCTGGCATTGGTTGTTCCCGGAACCTCGGAGGGTCCCCTGCGGTTGGTTTCAAGATCGCGCTTGTTCACCGGCGCTACAGGTTTGATGCAATTATTGCCCGGGTGACGCGAACAGAGCAATGCTGGATCTGTTGGCCCGAGCGTCAACCGTTGATTCACGCCCCGCCGGTCAGGCCGCGCGGCTGTCCGGATGGGTGTGGAGGGGTGTGACCTCGGCGGAATCGTGCTCGACAGGGGCCGGGGTGTCGAGAAGGTCTGGAAGGTAGAACTTCACAGTCGTGCCGACCCCGATCTCGCTCTCCAAAAACACCTCGCCGTCGTGTAGCTCGACAAGCGATTGGGCGATCACAAGGCCCAGTCCGGTTCCGGGGACGGCCCGGGTTTCCTTGTTGGAGGCGCGGAAGAACGAGGTGAATAGCTGTTTCTGATCTTCCGGCGAGATGCCGATGCCATGATCGGTAACCGATATCCACAGCCGTCCGTCTTTGGCCTCAGCCGAGATGTCAACGGTTTTCCCATCACCGGAGTATTTTGAGGCGTTGGAGATCAGGTTTGTCAGCACCTGCTCGATGCGGTCCTGGTCTGCGTTGACCCAGAGTTCTTCTGCCGAGTAGTTCTCGATGAAGGTCTGGCCGCGTGGTTCCATGATTGGCTCAAACGATTGGCTCAGGATGCGCAGCAAGACGACGGCGTCAAACGGCTTGCTCTCAAGGTTCAGCTGGCCGCTCTCGATTCTTGACATGTCCAGCAGGTCATCGATCAGGACGGCCAGTCGCCGGCCGGAACGGTATATCACCTCAACGTGCTGAACCTGTTTCTCCTCGAGATTGCCTTTGCGGTTCTTTTTGAGAACCTCGGCAAGCGCCATGATGCTGGCCAGGGGCGTTTTCAGTTCATGTGACACGGTTGAGAGGAACTTGGTCTTTTCCTCGTTGACGCGTTCCAGTTCCCGTTTTTCCTGGTCGATGAGTTGCCGCAGTTCACGCTCGCGGGCAAGCCGTATTGTCTGTGCGTGAAGCCGGGCGTTTGCAAGCGCGCCGGCGATCTGCGCCCCGATGCGGGACAGGAGGTCCTGGTCACGCAGGGTGTAGAGCACGGGACCCGTCGTCGCCAGGTCGATAACCCCGATCACGCGGTCGTCTGACACAAGAGGGACGCTCAGGGCGGCGGTGATCCGCGGCTGGCTGGCGGCGGCGCCGGAGTCGTATCGGTACAGGTCGCGGACCTGCGCCGCTCCGAGCATCAGGGTTTCACGCTCCCGCACCACTTTTTCGAGCCCGGACCCGTCGACCGGGTGGATCGAGCCGCGGTGCCAGCCGGAAACGGGCGTACCGCTGACGTATGCCGGAGAAAGAGCGTCACGCTCTTCATCAAGTGCAGCGATCATTATGCGATCAAACGGCAGGAGCAGTTTCACCTGCTCAACGAAGGCCGGGTATACGCGTTCAGTATCCAGCGATGCGCTGATCACGCGCCCGATCTCGGCGATGACCGACCTCTCGTCAGCCTCACGTTGCGCCTGTGCGTACAGCCGGGCGTTTTCCACCGTCACGGCCATGCGGTCTGCGGCGGTGGCGAGGAAGCTGAGAGAATCTTTGGGATATCCGCCTCCAACAAGGCGAGGGCCGAGGATCAGTATCCCGGTGAGTGTGTCCTCGGCGATCATCGGCACGAGGAGTTCGGCGTCCAACCGGGACAGCGCCCTCCTCTCCTGTGCGCTCATGGCCTGGAGTTGAGGATCTGACTCCACTGTGCGCATGTCCAGCGATTTACCGTGCAGGGCGAACCATGACGCCACGGCGCCGGTGCGGGAAAGGGCGGCGGATGGCGGCTGGCCGCGCGTGTCCGCAATTACGAATAGCCGCGTCCCGCTCGGGTCCGGCAGGGCCATCGACGCCCAGTCACTCTGCATCGCACGCCGGATGCTCTGAATCGTGTCGTCCGCCAGCGATCGAAGGTCCGAGATGTCCCGGGCTTTCTCGTTCATGGCCACGAGCGCCGTCAGATGGTCGTAGCGCTCCCGGAAAAACAGCCTGTCGATCGTTCGCTGAACGCGGTCGATCGCGGGTTGTATGAAGACGCTTGTCATGAGCAATGTGCCGACTGAGGCAAGTATCCACGCCTCACGGCTCAGCGTTCGTGTGAAGAAGAAGACCGCGCCGAACGACGCGCCGTAGGAGGCGAAGACGAACGAGCTAACCAGGGTGTACGCCAGCCCTTTTCGCAGCAGCAGGCGCAGGTTCATCAGGCGGTGGCGCGTGACGGCGATTGTGGTGATAAGCGCGAAGCCGATGTTACCGACCACTCCCAGCGGATAGATGTTGATGCCAAGCGATGGGATGAAATCCGTTGTCCCGCCGAGGACCGAAACGAAGACCCCGATGCGCAGCATCTTTAACTGGGAGCGCTCCCG
The DNA here is from genome assembly GCA_022561115.1 of Chloroflexota bacterium. Taxonomy (GTDB): domain Bacteria; phylum Chloroflexota; class Dehalococcoidia; order Lucifugimonadales; family Lucifugimonadaceae. The sequence goes on from JADFRU010000001.1 coordinate 9,491, forward strand.
ATCACTCTTTGCGTTCGGGATCGCCCGGTTCAGATCGGCGATCGATAGCAGCACCGGCGGGTACGTGGCGAGCAGCAGTATCGGGAACGCCCAGCCGAGCTGGGGAGCGAAGCCGTAGAAGCGCTCTTCGACCCCGGTGACGGTCCAGCCTGCCAGTGTCGCCACCGCGGCGACGACCCCGAGGGCGTACCAACCGGCCAGGATCAAGGGGCTGCGACGCGCTCCGGTCAGCGCGTATATGAAGTGGTAGAAGATGATCCCGCTGAACGGAATAACGACGAGGGCGGCTCGCTCCCAGGAGAAGGCGATCACGGCGTCCGGGAACGCGTCCCGCATCCCGAATATCAGGAAGCCCCAGAACCCGAGCGCGACAAGGAACCCGGCGAAGATGAGGTTCAGACGATCGCGCGGATCGCTGAGCATCGCCAGGCTTGCCAGGAACAGTGCCCCCACACCCTGCACGAACGGCAGGGCGACGTAGACGGCGTTCAACTCTTCGTAAATCCTCCCCGGCGATCTCGCGTCCACGCGCCGGCAAGAGAGCCGGACGCGATCTCAGATCGCAAGTAATCCCGCCTGGCGCCGCGACGAGGCTCTTGCCCCGACGAACACGAGAAGTGTCTCGTGTGAAGGTGGTCCGGGCAGCCGAGGAATCCACAGCCGCTCCTGTGTGCCAACCCTACGGGCCGAAGCCCAATGCTTCAGCTACGGCGTCCAATCGAGGGCGCACCTCCGGGTGTTGCGGTGTGAGCAGGTCGAGTCGCTGGTAAATGGCATGCGTTCGGAGCGCCGCGTCTATGTCGCCCGTCCCGGCGAGTTCCCAGTCCAGGAACGCAGCCCGGAAGTTGAGGTCGCGGTCAAGAGGATTCAGGGCCAGGGCGCGTTCGGCGCTCGCCACAGCCTCTCGTAGCGCAGCGATGGGATTTCCTCCCGGCTGAACGGAGAGCAGCTGGTACAGGTCGCTGCGAACAGCGTGATAGCGGGGTACGTCCGGAGCGAAGAAGATCGCCCGGTCGATGTCGGCCAGCCGTTCGGCGATGGTTTTGCCTTCGCTGCCGGGACTCGCTGCGACGGCTGCGCTCGCGTCCGCCCTGAGGCGCTGGACCGTCTGTGTCCAGGTGAGCCAGGTCACGGTAATGGCCATCAGCGTGATGATGATTACGGCGCTCGCCCTGATAGCGCCGGACGGTTTCGGGGTTGCCTCCCGTTTAACGGCGTGTCCGTTCTCCTCCCCTTTGAACACCCGGGCCGTCGCCACCGCGAGTCCGGCGATCAGCCAGAACAGCACGCTGTCGCCCGACCTGGGGATGCCGGTCAGCCCGGCCACGAACCATGCGATAAGCGCCGCCCCGACCGCCAGTGTCACGGCCTGCCCGGCTCCCCCACGACCACGGTTCCGCCAGAGATTGCCGAGCAGGAGATAGACGAGAGACGCCCACAGCGCCGACCAGGCAAGGAGCCCAACGAGGCCGGTCTCGACGAGCCGGTTCAACGGTTCGTTGTGGGCGGCCGGTGACCGGACGTCAGCCAGGCGGGAGGGAGCGACCATCGGGAACACGTCCGGGAAGGTATCCGGGCCGTAGCCGAACAGCGAGCGGATCAGCATCCCACGCTCGTTTCCGACGGGCGGCTGCGGCCGTTCAGAGGCGAGATCGATCGCGCCTTTCCAGCGCGCGAAGCGAAGGTTGGCGACCGGGTCGAATACCTCCGTGAACGTCGTGGCGCGGACCCTGATCTCGTCCAGGATAGGCTCGCCTCTTGCGCCCTGATCGGCCGGGTCCGCGGTGTCTCCCGTTACCGGCTGTGACGACACAGCAGGGTTCACCAGGCCGTTGGTGACGCTCAGGAATACCAGCGAGGCGATGATCGCCACGATGGTCAACAGGCCGGTCACAATCGTGCGGCGCCAGCCGAACACCCAGGGAGCCAGTATGGCGATGGCGAACATGCTGGCCGCAACCGCTATCCACGGGCCACGGCTCAGGGTTATCAGCAGGGCGGTGATGTGTACAAACGCCACCAGTCCGTACAGGGAGTACCAGATGGCCGCCCGCGCGGAGCGTCCCCGGATGGAGAGCGAAATACCGGCGGCCAGGGTGAATGTCACTGCGAGGATGGCGGCGAAGAAGATCGGGTTGCCGGCCGTTCCAGACACCCGTGACGATCCCGATGTCGAGCGAATTCCGAACGGTGCATATTCGAAGTGCTGTGCCATGCCTACAAGCGCGGCCAGCGCCCCCACGCCGACGATCGCCGCGATCAGTCGCCACACCTGTGAAGGTGTTCGCACGCGGGTCGCTACGGCAAAGAAAAGGACGGCGTAGGAAGCGGTTGAGTACAGTGAATAGCTCTCGGCTCCCGGGTCCGGCCCCCACATGCTCAGCCGGGGTATGAGGGCGAATGCCGTGGCGAGCGCCGTGGTCACGAGTAGAACCGCCACGGACGCCACGACGCGGGCTCCGGCGTCACCGCGAATCCTGGAGATAAGGGAGGTCACGAAGTCCAGGTTCAGGTACGGCCGCGGCGGGATGGAGATTCCCCGTCGCCAGGCGATTAGCCCGGCGTCCGCCAGCAGGAATATGAGGGTCGCGCCTGCCGCGATGCGGACCGTTGCGACTTTGGGCAGTTCTGTCTTCGAGAGAAACGCGTCCTCGGACAGGACGATCAACGGCGTGACGACGGCGGCGATGAGCCAGGCCGCTTCTATCCCGCGTCCAAGCCATGTGCGGATGCCGGTGAGATACCCGGTTACGCTCGCCGTGGATGCGTTACGTCGCATTCTGCGGGATGCACGAGGTCGTGCAGTGATGGCTGTCACGGCGCGCCACCTTGTCCGAAGTTCACCGGCCCCAGGCGGGTGCGCGCAGGTGTCACCGGCAGAAGCCGGTCAGCGCGGTGCGAAGCCGTCAGGCCAGTTTCGACGCCAGACATTTAAGGCCAGCGTATGTCTGATGGGCGATGGCGGCGATGTTCAGGCGCGTGGATTCCGTGGGAGCCCGCACCAATGCGGACCGGAGCTCGCCGGTGTCACTACCCGGCGAGCAGGGCTCTCGACGCGATCAGGACCGGGATTCCAGCCGAATCTCAAACGCTTCCAGGATGTCTCCTTCCCGGAAGTCGATGAACCCTTCGACTCCGACGCCACCCTCAAACCCGGAGTTCAACTCCCGAACGTCATCCTTGAAGTGACGGAGGCTGGCGATCTGGCCGGTGTAGACCGGTTCACCGTCTCGCATAATGCGGATGCTGGCCTGCCGGGTTATCTGGCCGTCCAGTACCCGAACACCGGCCACGCGGTACCTGCGGCCGGCGGGGAAGATCGCCTGCACCACTGCGTGTCCAAGAAGGATCTCGGTCTCGATCGGCGCCAGAAGGCCGCGTGCAGCGGAGGTCAGATCATCGATCAAGTTGTAGATGATGTTGTACTGCCGGATATCCACGCCATGAATAGAGGCCTGTTTTTCTGCGCCAGCCTGCGTGCCGGTCTCAAACGCCATGATGAGAGCGCCGGACGCTTTGGCCAGCATCACGTCACTCTCGTTCACGGGGCCGGCGGCGGTGTGAATAAGGTTGATCTGCACTTCAGCGTCCGATATCTGCTCGGCGCTACGGCGGACGGCGTCAATGCTGCCCTGTGTGCCGGTCTTGATGATGACCGGGAGTTCCTCAGCGTCACCGGCGTTGACGCGGCGCATGACCTCCGCAAGTGTGGCCAGTGAACGGCCTCCTCCAGCGCGGTCCGCCCTCTCCCGTTTTTCCACGGTCTGGCGGGCCGTCTTCTCGTTGGCGACCACATCCATCTGGATTCCGGGTTCCGGGACAGCTCCCAGGCCCATCACTTCCACCACGTCCGACGGCCCGGCTGATTTGACCGGCTCTCCCATCCCGTCTACCAGTCCCTTGACGCGTCCGCGGACCTTTCCCACCACAATCTGGTCACCGAGCTTCACCGTGCCGGATCGCATGAGGATGGTCGCCAGCGGACCGCGAGACGGATCTATGTGCGCCTCAAGGCACACGCCAAGCCCGGGTTTATCCGGGTTCGCTTTCAGTTCCTGGACCTCGGCGAGAATCACCAGGTTTTCCAGGAGTTCGTCTACCCCGTCACCCTTCAGGGCCGAGACTTCAACGGAGACGACTTCACCACCCCAGCTCTCGACGAGGATGTTGCGTTCCGCAAGTTCACGCTTTACGCGCTCAGGGTCTGCGCCCGGGATGTCAATTTTGTTGATCGCAACGACCATCGGCACTCCGGCCGCCTGCGCGTGGTCGATCGCCTCAATGGTCTGCGGCATGATGCCGTCATCAGCAGCCACAACCAGCACCACGATGTCCGTCACCTGTGCGCCGCGTGCGCGCATCATGGTGAACGCTTCATGGCCGGGGGTGTCGATGAAGGTCAGTTTGTGGCCGTCACGCTCCACCTGGTAGGCGCCGATGCTCTGCGTGATTCCGCCGGCCTCCGTGTCTACTACGGACGAGCCGCGTATGGAGTCAAGCAGGGTGGTCTTGCCGTGGTCCACATGGCCAAGCACCGTGATGACAGGCGAGCGCGGGACGGCGTTTTCATCATTCTCGACATCGGCCACGCCGACAGCGTTGCCTGCGGTGCTTTCCTCATTTTCTTGAGGACGCAGCACCTTCACGCCGATACTGCCTGCCACTGCTGCGGCGTTCGCAAAGTCCACGGGGTCGTTCACGGTCATCATCAGCCCGCGGCGCATCAGCAATTTGATTGTCTCGACAGGACCGGCGCCGATCTTCTCTGCGAGCTCGCCGACGGTCAGGATGGCCGGGATCTCGATAGGCTCGGTCGGGACCTGGCGTTCCTGCACGGCGGTTTGCGCGCCGGGCCGAGCGCGTCTGCGACCTCGTCCCCTGGGCCTGCCTGCGAATCCGCTGCGTCTTCTGGCCATGAATCTCCGTCTTTCCCGTTTCGTCTTTTTCCGGTCCGTCGAGTTCCGGTCTTATGAAATCCCTTATGAACTGGTGGCCGCGGCCGCGAACTCAGCCGTGGCCCACGCCAGCAGGCCGGCTCTTGAGCGATCCGAACCCCGTCCCCTCAACGAGCGATCCAGTCCGCCCCGATCGAGGCCTTTCTCGAAACATTCCAGTTTCCGGCACAGGTAGGCTCCGCGTCCGCCTACTTCCCGTGCGGTTCCTGCGACAAAATTGGAGTCCGCGTCCCGCGTGATGCGCACAAAGTCTCGTTGCGGTCCCTTGTTTCTGCATGCGACGCAGGTGCGTAGCGGTACATGATTCTGCCGCATTTACACCTCCTATCGCCGGACCGGCGTCGTTGATTGTTTCGTCGGCAGGACTTTAATTTGACGTTCGAGCGTCGTCGCCGGACGCCGGCGGTTGGGATGCTTTGCGCGCCACGGCTCGGCGCGCCTTCGCGCTCAGGTTCTCACCGCCACGGCGGCCACGGCCCCGGCGTCTGGAACCTCCCTGGTCGCGATATCCGATGATGTCCTCGGCAAACCTGAGGGACCCGGCGTCAGCCTTGTCATCCGTGGGCGCCATTTGCCAGACATCGTCTGAAGTGAAATCGATGATCTGGGCCGCCTCTGCGGTCGCGGCGGCATCAGCCTTCTCCTGTTCCTCCAGAGCCTTAATTTCTTCCTCAAGGGTCTGAAGAGCTAAAGCCTCTTCCGGGGACACGGCCGGAACCGATGGCCCCTTTGCCGTAGCTTCACTTACCGGCGCGGTCTCAAGGACAGCGGCCGGTTTCACGACTGATGGCTCCGACGGGGGAGCAATTTCGATTGCCGGCGCCGGTGGCTCCGGGGCGGGCGTGGGTTCGTTTGCCGGGGCAGGAGCCGGTTTAGCCGGTGTCTCGACCTTTGCTACCACTGGCTCCGCTGCGGGCTTCGCCACTTCAGCAGGCTCAACGGCCGGGACGGCTACCGCTTCTACGGCCTCAACGATCTCAGATATCGCATCAGCGACGGCCGGTGGAGCCGTGACTTCAGGCGCCTGTGACGCGGCGTGTTCAGACGCTGACTTGATGTCGATGCGCCAATCGGTCAACTTCGCCGCAAGACGGGCGTTCTGCCCCTCACGGCCGATCGCCAGCGAAAGGGCGCGGTCCGGCACGACTACGATCGCCGAACTATCTTCCTCGTCAAGGATCACGCTGTCGACCTGCGCCGGGCTCAGCGAGTTTGCGATGTAGGTTGAAATATCGTCGGCGAACTCAACTACGTCTATCTTCTCGCCGTGCAGTTCGCTCACGACGTTCTGGATGCGTATGCCGCGCAGGCCGACGCACGCCCCTACGGCGTCAACGCCAGCCTGGTGAGACTGGACGGCGACCTTGCTCCTTGCGCCGGGCTCGCGGGCGATGTTTTTGATCTCAACAATCCCGTTGTATATCTCCGGGACTTCGGCCTCGAACAGCCGCCGGATCAGGTCCGGGTGGGTACGTGACGCGATAATTTCCGGGCCGCGGACGGTGCGCGCTACTTCAACTATGTAGACCTTCACCCTGTAACCCGGGCGGTACCTCTCGGACGGCACCTGCTCGGACGGCGGCATGATGGCCTCCGCACGGCCGACGTCCAGTATGACGCCCCGTGCGTCACCCCTCTGGACGGTCACGGTGAGGACCTCACCGGTCTTGTCCTGGAACTCATCGAAGACGATCTCGCGCTCGGCCTCACGCAACCGTTGCATCACCACCTGTTTGGCGGTCTGCGCCGCTATGCGGCCGGGGTTTTGCGTGATGGTTCCGGTGACGATGTACTGGCCGATTGTCGCTGTATCGTCAATCTTGATGGCGTCGCTCAGGTACACCATCGCCAGAGGCTCTTCCATCTCGGCGCCGTCTTCGACGACGGTGCGGACGGTGTGGACCTCCATCTCTCCGGTGTCCGGGTCAAGGACCACGGTGACGCCCTGCCCTTCAGACACGGCGTCGCGTTTGTACGCGGAGACAAGAGCCTCCTGTATGGCGCTCAAGACGACGCTATGCGGGAGAGCCCTCTCGGCTGCGAGTTGTGTTACTGCAAGGAGCAGGTCACTCTTCACAGTTCCACCTTCTGGATCTGATTCAAAAATTGTCCTAGACAAACAAAAAAGTGGGGCAAACCCACTTTGTCAGCAGCGATCGTTACCCCGATCAAAATCAAACTTCAGTATATTGCAGGCGCACGGTAATCGCAATCTGGGCACAATCTGTTCCGGGGTGGCCCGCAAACGTAATATCGGGCTTGATCGCGACTTGATGCGACCGAGGTGCGTTGACGGTTGCGCCCGGCACTTCACTACCCGGCTTTGCACCGGGTGGCGGTCATTATGAAACTTGCGCTGGTCCTGGATTTTGACGGGACGATAACCACAAGAGACATCGGCGTCGCTGTCATCAAGAACTTCGCCCGGCCCGGCTGGGAGGAGGGGCTGCGCCGCTGGAAGGCGGGGGAGATTGGCCAGCACCAGCTCATGGAGGGGGAGTTCTCCCAGTTGCCACCCGGCCGGGTGACGGAGATGCGGGAATACGCGCTACGTGAAGCGGATGTGCGGCCCGGCCTCACAGACCTGCTGGAGTTGTGCGGGTCGAAGGACGTGAAGGTGGAGGTGGTGTCGAACGGGATGGCGTTTTACGTGGAGGCTGTACTGGAAAGAGAAGGGTTCTCGGGCCTGCCGTTTGTCGCTCCGATGCCGGCTTTTAACGATGGGGACGGTCCCGCCGTCGAGTTTGGCGACGGGGTCGTAACCTGCGAGCGCACCGGTCTGTGCAAGTGCGACAGGGTTTTCAAATTGCGATCAGAGGGGCGGAAGATCGTGTTCGTCGGGGACGGTATTTCTGATTTCTGCGTGGCGGAAGAGGCGGACTTCGTCATTGCGCGCTCTTCGCTGAAAGAACATTGCGAGGCACGCGGCATCGCACACAGCGAGTTCCGGGATTTTGATGACGTTCGCCGCGAGCTGTTGATGTTGCTGGCGAAGTGAGCCGGCGTCCTCGGCCGGTCGGGATTTGCCAGCCACAGGGCGATCGCGCTTCGCCCCCATCAATCCCCATCCAGCGCGCCGGGCGCCGGCAAACGGCACGTGGGCTGAACCTCTCGAACCCCGCGTCCGCGGTACGAGCCATCCGGAATCCATCGCGCCGGGTGGCCGGATGATCGAGGAACTGGCGCCGGCCTGACCTGTCCGGGCGGGCGCGTTCCGGCGTCGTTCCCGGGTTTCCTGGCGCATCGTCCTGCGCTCAGGTGAATCTGATTCCCTGGCAGGCCTTGCGTGGGCCTGCGGCGGGCTGCCGGTTTCGGTCGTTCGCCCGTCTCACAGGTTCGGAGATACGATGAAACGCGTCTGGTTCGGAATCGCTGCGTTGGGCCTTGTCGCGGTCGCATGCGGTTCAGCTTCGGGCTCATCACCTGACCCGGCCGTCCGCTCCGGCGCCGCGGCCTCTGCAGACCAGTCGCGGCAGCAGGTCACGCTGGGCATCTCCATGTTCTTACTCGTGGACGATGAGGAAAATCCCGACCCGGAGGTCTCGACCGCCCGAGACATCGCTGACCTGACCACCATCTTGCGTGGCGTTAACGAGATCTGGGGCCAGGCTGATGTCCGTTTCGAGTTGCGCTTCATCGGGGCGCTCGAACTGCCGCGCGACGTGCTGTCGGCGTTGATGGCGGGCGACACCGGACCGTTTTTCAGGGGGCTAGGACGGGAGTTCGAGGTAACGTCGCCGTCCACCGTGAACGTTTTTTTCGTTCCGCGATTTGGCGCCGCCAACGGCGTCAACCCGGTGGGCACTCGCACGGCCTTCATCATCGACGAGCCCTCGGTCCACGACAGGCGGGTGACGAGCCACGAGATCGGCCACATGCTGGAGCTGCATCACGATCTCAGCGACCCCGGAGCGCTGATGTTCTCCGGGACGAACGGGATGACGTTGACAGGTCCGGAGATAGCCACGGCCCGCTACGTGGCGAACGGCATCCTGGCCGGCGTCCGTTAGGCAACCACCCCAAACGTGGACGGTGAGAGCGAGCGCAAAGAGCCCGCTGTGAGACGGTACCGGACGGCAGCCTTCAAGAAACTTTCGCACCGCAGTGGCATGACTGTCCGTCCTTTCCAGCGCGGCCGGGTGGCTCCACGCCCCGCCAGGCCGCGCCCGGGCCGATAGGCGGCGGCCCCTGCGATGCGTCGACGGGCCAGGGTCGTTGTTACGTTCCGGTTAGTAATTTTTCAGATGGCTTCCAGGTTCTGCCGCTAACCGGGCGACAGGTTGAGCGGGAAGGGCACGTCAGGGTGCTCATCTAACATGCGTGACCACGCCCGGCGGCCGATGCGGTCCACTTCGTCGATCAATGCGGTTTCGTTCACGGTTAGCACCCGGCCGTCGCGCATCACCCACTCCCCGTCGATCATCACCGACTCGATATCGCCCGGCTGCCCGTTGTGGATGAACGTGGAAACGATGCGCATGGTCGGCACAAGGTGGGCGCGCCGCATGTCGATCATGAACAGGTCGGCCTTCTTGCCCGGTTCCAGCGATCCAATCCGGTCTTCCATATGGAGGGCGCGGGCCGATCCCATAGTGGCCCACTCGACTACGTCCTCGGGCTGCGGGCTGGTGGCGTTCCCGGTCGCCACGCGTTCCGTACGAAGGGCGGTGCGCATCACCTCGAACATGTCCTGCGTGTTGTTGTCCGTGCCGAGCCCCACGGTGCATCCGGCGTCCCGGAGCGCCGGGATGGGCGGATGAACCGCCCGCAGCGCCGCCATTGCCGGCTGGTGTGTGATGTGCGTCCGCGCGCCGCCGAGCGCTGCGATCTCTCCCTCGTCCACGTACCGGCAGTGCGCCGCAACGAGCCTCGGTCCCAGGAAGTCGTTCTCCGCCAGGTAGTTGGACGGCCTCACACCCCGCATCGCGAGCATCGTCTCTATCTCCAGGCGGCTCTGCGCCAGGTGAATCGTGTAACCCGTGTCGTGCCGCTCGGCCATGGCGCGCACCTCTGCGAGCAGTTCCGGCGAGCTTGTTTCCACAAGCTGGGCCGATGCGAAACAGGTCACGCGGCCGTCCCGTGCGCCGTGCCAGTTGGAGAACAGGTCCTCCGCCATTTGCAACTTCGTCTCACGCTGTTCGGTCGAGTAGCCCGACGGCGGCTGTCCCGGCCGGTACGCAGGTCCCACCACGCCATCGTCGGTGTTCTCCGCCAGGATCAGGCGCAATCCTGTATCGGCGATCGAGGCGGCGTACAGGCCGATCCCCGCGGCCATCTCCAGCAGGGTGGTGGAGCCGGAGCGAATCGCCTCGACAGCGCCCAGCGTCGCCAGCGCTATGCGTTCCTCGTCGCTTATCAACGAGTAGATGCTGACCGGGAACGGCAGGTCGGGCGGAAAGCCGAAGTCCTCAGTAATGCCTCGCGACAGTACGTTCAGCAGATGCGCATGGCAGTTGACCAACCCGGGAAACACCGCCCTGCCCCGGCCATCGACCACGTCCGCCCCCGGGTTTGACGCGAGCACATCCGGGGACGAGCCGACGGCGGAGATCACGTCGTCCGTTATCGCTACGGCACCGTCGTAAATGACGTTGCGCGCCGCGTCGCCGGTTACGACGGTTGTATTGGCGATGACCGTGGCCGGCATGGGTTCCTTTCAGCGGTTACCCGGGTCGACCGGTTTCTGGGTTTGCGCCTGCGTGCGGGTGACGGGTTTCATCCCGCCCGTCTTCAGTCCTTTGCCGGTGGGAGCAGCTCCAGGAACTCGATCCGCTGGGTCTCTATCAAGGGGCGTATTTCGGCTCCCAGATCGAGTGCGCCCTGTGGCAAAACGTGGCCCTCTCTTGACGGAGACATGATTTCGTCATCGGTCCAGTCAAGGATCACGATGTTCTGGTCTCCCGGGAGTGTGGCGCCGTTATATGAGACCCGGAATTCGCTCCGTTGGCCCGCGTCCCGATACGCCTGCGCCTGTTTCTGCAAAAGCGTCGCCACACGGCGCGCCTCTCCTGGCCGGGTGTTGAAGATTCTTCGTATCAGGTACAACGCAACGCTCTCCGGTAATCGAGGTGGACGCGCCTCTTTTGCAGAGGCGAGCGGAGGATACATGACCGAACGGCGGAGTGTGGCGTTTTCTGCTGGCGTGGCCTGTTGAATCTGCGACCGGCCTGTGGAACGGGGCGGCAATGAGGATCGCTTCGTGTATGCGCTATGATCTGCCGATCTAACGACCATCGTTGGGTTAGCTACGACGACATCAGGCATATACAGGAGGTCCATGTATGCCAGCTGTTTCTGGACTTGGTCATGTGGGGATTCACGTCAACGACCTGATGGCCCAGCGAGACTTCTACTCTCGGATCATGGGTCTGAAGATAGCCGATGAGGATCTTGAAACTCGAAAAATGGTGTTTT
>JADFRU010000131.1:0-5447 GCA_022561115.1 Chloroflexota bacterium
AGAGTGATGGTTCAAACGCGCCGTCATCCGGCGGGACACCGTAAGAACGGCTAACCGTCCCCAGCAGGGCAAGGACCGGCGCTCACGGACCGACTTCATAAGCATCGACAACCTCGCCGAGGGCAATTCCCGGGCTCCCGCCCGGCCAAGACTCTGGCAAATAAGGACCGCTCTCATGAGACTGGACGGAAAACGAATAGTCCTGACCGGCGCAGCCAGCGGAATCGGCAAGGCGACTGCGCTCCGTGTCGCCGACGAGGGCGCTCGCGTGGCGCTTCTGGACATGGCTGATGACGCAGGGCGGGAGGTGGCGGCCATCATCGGCGAAAAGGCCCGTTACTGGCACGTGAACGTCGCCGACGAAACAGCAGTCGAAGACGCGATCGGCCAAGCTGCGGCCTGGCTCGGCGGAATCGACATACTGCTCCACGTAGCGGGCGTGCTGGACGGCGCCGGTGTCGATCTGGAGAAGTTCACGGAAGAAACCTGGGACCGGGTTATCGACATCAACCTGAAGGGATCGTTCCTCGTCGCAAAACACGTCGCTGCAGTGATGCGCCCGACCGGCCGGGGCGTGATGGTGCTGACGTCATCCGGCGCCGGTGTGAAGGGCGGAAGCTCCTCGTTCGCCTACGGATCAAGCAAGGGCGGTGTCCACGGCCTGGCAATGGTGCTGGAGCAACGCCTCGCCCCATTCGGAATTCGTGTAAACGATGTCGCTCCGGGAAATATCGATACACCGCTCAAGGTGACGCAAGTACGACAGAGTTACGAAGAGACCGGGGACGAAGACTACTTCGATAAGACGATGGCCTCGCTCGCCCACCCATCGGGCGTCGCAGCGGTCATGGCGTTCCTCGCGAGCGACGACGCGGATTACGTACGCGGGACCGTTTTCACACGCTAACCGGTTACACGGATCCGGTATCCGTTAACACTTTGCTACCGCACGGACGATCCAGGCGGTCGCCGCGTAAACCCGGTAACCCGGGTAGCCCCAATCCTATTTTTAACCCGACACATCATCACCGCTCCTGCTCCTGCCGATTTTCGTTAGAGAATACGTTTTTGTTACGCTTTCGTTCGCAATCTCTCCTGAATAATCCTGTATACTTCTACTATCGTCCGTAAGCCTCCATAATTCGGGTGATGGAGGAAGGTCCAGTCTCTTGTACCGAAGAGTGAGACGGGGCCCGGCGCAATAAACCCGGCGAAAGGCGGTTGAGCGGTGCCACGTATCCACGTCCTGCACTGCGTTTGGCAGGTTGACCTCGAATGCCCCGCGCGGGAGGGATCGCCGAAAAAGACCGATGTTCTGAGCGGGGCTTCTGAAACCCATCGCATGACCCGAACGATCTAAGCCGAATCGGGCTCGCACGGCCCGAGGGCAGTCCGGCCCAAGCGCCGGTATTGAGGGGAAGCGTTGGAGTGCGGCCGGGAATGAATTCACGACCGTCCGGGACCGTGGGAGGAAATGCCCCGGTCCCGTGGGTGGCGGAAATGTCACAACGCTAGAGTCAGCGCCAGTAAGTCGCTGGCTCTTCGTTTTTCCCGGCCTAACGCAAATCCCACGAACCGCCCAACGATTCGTCGCCCGGGGAATCACTGCCACAGGCGTCCTCGGCCCCGGCCCACCGATCAGCCCGGTTTGCGCATGCGGGCCAGGATGTGACGGCCACCACTCGCCGAATAGCGCCGGTTGCCAGAGTTCATCACTTCCACCAGTTGACGCGCGTCGATGAAACCCGCATCTGCCAGCAGGCTGGCCTCAATCTCTTTGGCCCTGAGGAAACCGAGCGCCAGGTCCGTGACATCGTGGGAGAGCTCAAGCTCCATCCCGTACTGGGCGGCGATCGACTCGCCGGTCACGTCGCCCGACCCGAAGTAATCGGTCAGAAGAAATCTCCCGCCCGGCTTGAGCACGCGAAAAATCTCCGGCGGGTGATAAAAGCCTTCGGTAGACAGAACGATATCGAACTGCCCATCGTCGAAGCTGAGAGCGGTGTCACGTTCCTGAACGAACCGGCACAGGTTTGCGATACCCTCGATCTCCGCCAGATCTTTCGCCGTCGCAACCGCCCGTTCGTCAATGTCGTATCCCCAGACCCGGCATCCGTACAGTGACGCAAGCCATCGGGCGTTGCCGCCGATGCCACACGCCGCATCCAGTACAACCATCTCCGGGGCCAATTCCACGCCCTGGAGAAGAATCCGGACCAGGGTCTGATTTGCGCCAACGTGCTGGAACTCGCCGTACAGCTCCGCATCGGGACGCTCCCGCTCCTCGAACCATTCCTGGAGCCGTTGTGTCTTATTGGGCATGATGCGTACTTTACCGGCTGCCAGAGCTTCTCGGAGCCGTAGAGACACTTTCGGCAGCCCCGGGCCTGCGTCCCCGGCATCCAGGGCCATCGCAGAACACGCCTCCTCGTCCGTAAACGTGACGCGTTGGGCCGCTCTCGTGATCGCGCCCGCGGGCATGTGGACCGCGTTGACCCCGGCCAGCGCCACGCTCACAGGGCGTATCTCGGATCTGTCCGGCGCGATCACGTCCGGTGCGGCCGGCAACCGGCCCGATTCGATCCCCAGAATCGTTGCCCGGATTCGTTGCCCAGAATCATTGCAGGAAGATCACACGGCCGCTTTCTCTGGCTTACGCCGTGCTGATCACCGCACCCTGAAACCCGCGCTCAGGCTATCCACTAACACGCGAGATTCGCTGAATCAGGTGACAGCATCCGCTAGCAGGTACCACCCCAGGCGAATTAACCTCTGGGAAACCCTATCGTTTTCGGTCGGGGAGGAATATCCCGGTGCCGAACCATACCGTGATCCACATACACGCTTCCGAGGTGCTGACCGCCCTTGGCGCGCTGGCTATCGCCCAGGAAGAACAACGTCCGGCAGGCGAAGTCAATTCCCTTGCGGGTGACGTGCTGCACGCACTGGACAACTACCGGGAGTCGAGCGGCAAACTGGCCGCCTGACCCAAACGCCCGCTGACGTCAACGCCAGGGCGTTCCACGCGCCGGGGTGTTCTCTACCTGGATGCGCGTTTCCGTAACTGCTGATTCGGTGCGCGCCTGCGCTGCCTGCTGATTTCCTTAGGATTTGTGCGCTCAAGTCCCGCGCACAAGAATCAGTAGGTGACGAGCGAGTGGACTTCGTGCTCGTTCAGCACCGCTCGTCCGTTCAGCGCTACCAGCTCCACGACAAACGCCATGGCCAGCACCTGCGCGCCTAACCGCTCGATAAGCAGCGCCGCCGCTTCCGCCGTGCCTCCGGTCGCCAGCAGATCGTCCACCACCAGCACACTGTCTCCCTGCTCCAGTGCATCGACCCGAATCTCCATGCGGCCGGTGCCGTACTCGAGCTCAAAATCGACCCCGACAACCTCGGGTGGGAGCTTGTTTTCCTTGCGCAGCGGGATGAACGGGAGTCCCAGCGCCAGCGCTACGGGCACGCCAAACATGAATCCCCGGGACTCGATGCCGGCCACCGCGTCGATCGGCGCGCCCCTGTACTTGTCCACGATGTTTTTCACCGCGTAGCTGAACGCTTCCGGCGCCTTCCACAACGGAGTGAGGTCCCGGAACAGGATGCCGGGCCGCGGGTAATCCGGGATATCACGGATCCAGTTCTTCAGGTCCACGGTCAACTCCCGCCGGAACTACAGACTCAAAACGCCGGTCTCGGGTAAAGGCAGAGTCTAATCGTGGATCAGCCCGGTCGCACCCGTGTCCGCACCTGAAGTTTGGGCCGGTGTCACGCCGGCGGGTACAGCTCGGTATCGGGATAAAAATCGGACCATGCGAACCAGAACGACACGACAGCGTGGACACGCTCAAGTTGCACGCCTTTGAGTTCACCGTCAATCCCCCGGCCCGTGAACGGCAGAAAATGCGAGCCCGTGGCGGTATCCCTGAGCAGGACGGTCCCATCAGAGTCCACCACCTGCTCAAACCGGAGGGTCCGTCCGTCAACGAAGCGGTCGTATACCAGCGCTGTCTGGGTTGACGGCTGGTAGTAGATCACCACATCGGTGCCCGCCACGGTATCGTTCACAATCGGCATCGCAGCAAGCGCGTCCAGGGGAAACGCCTTCGGTCCGGCGTCAAAGCCGATCCCGACGACCTTGTCCTTGCGGGCCAGGCGATTGTCGACGTTCGATTCACCAATTACTCCGGCGGCGTTGTCGACGTAATACCCGTCATACGGATCGAAAGAGCCGCCGCGACCCTTGTCCAGGACGGCCGTGTCCGGATACTCACTTACCCACTGGCCGTATGTCGTCTGTACGATCGGTATGATCTCCAGTTGCCGGCCCGCAAACTTACCCTTGACCCCGCGTGACAGGAACTGGCTCCAGAGGGTTTCGCTCTGGTGGTCGTACATCACCAGCGCGTTCATGATGAGCTTGCCGGACACTCCAAATGTGTGCTCGACTCCGTCGATCGTCCGGGCATACCCGATGCCGGTAAAGCAAAGCGGTCACCAGGTGACGGCTATGGGAACCCCGCCGACCGTGTCGTTCACGATCTCCCTGCCGCTCAGGAAGGGTATCGAGTAAACCCGGCTGTCCCCGTTTATCGTGACACCCAGGACCGGCTCATCGTCCTCGTACGTGTCGGCCTGTTCCGGTGATATGAACTGCGGGTTGAGAATTGCCCGGATACCGTCTCGCGGAAGCAACGTGATGATCTCCAGCGACCGGCCGGTTGACGTTGGATCATCTGGATTGCCTGGCAACACGACCGTCTCCTTGTTCAGCCCGATCTGCAACGCTTGCGGTCCGCCAAGTGCAAAGAACATGACGACGCCCACGGAGGCCAGTCCCATGAACAGATATGACCAGGGAATCCTCAAATTGAGTCCAGCTTTCCGTTCCGGGGCGATGCGCCGCGCCCTGAATCCCCCTGAATTCCAGGGGATCGATTTTCGAACTGCTTTTTAGATGTGAGCGGAGCGGATTCCGGTTCCGGGGTGACGCGACCGCCGATAGAGCGGGCTGCCGATGCTAAAATCCGTGGCCTCAGCGTGTCCGTGAACATTCCTCCCCGCACACCAAACTCGCACCCGGGACTCCGCCCATCCGCATTACGAAACTCAGCCTCTCCAACTTCCGTAACTACTCGGAATGCTCACTCGATCTGGATGCCGGGATAACGGTGTTCCAGGGGCCGAACGGGCACGGCAAGAGCAACCTGATGGAGGCCATCTACATGCTCGCCATCGCAAAGTCACCGCGATCGTCTTCCGATCGCGAGCTTCTCAGGTGGGATGTAGTGCAAAACGGCGGGCACGTGCAGGTCATCGGTGTCGCCCGGGATGATGAGCTAACGGTGCAGGCCCAGATCGATTTCGACGTGATCCCCCGCCAGCCGGAGCCGGGAAGCGGCGGGGCGAGGCCGGCGCCATCCGGTCGGGACGAGGTGCGCATCAACGGC
>JADFRU010000132.1:0-5446 GCA_022561115.1 Chloroflexota bacterium
GGGATGAAGGAAATCTGCAACCCGTCCAAACTGGGGCGGCCCGGCTCAAAGTAGTCCGGGTTCCGGTCATATGCGGCGGTCTGCGCCGTGGTTCCTACCCAGATCCAGGGTCCACTGCCAACGTTCGGGCCCCGCAGCAGGTCCCCGTTCACGGCGACAGCCTCCGGAGCGACGATGCGCGTCCGGCCGTCAGCGAGGTTGAGAAAAAGATCGGCGTCAAGTCCGGCGACCTCCAGATCGATAGTCCGGTCGTCGATCGCCGTTATCGCGCCGATTCCGGCCAGCAAGTCGCCGTTGGGACTGCCGGGCGCTCGTTGCCGCTCCAGGCTAAACACCACGTCTGATGCGACGAGAGGTCGCCCGTTGAGGGGCGCAATCTGTTGCCACGTCACATCCGGTCTCAGGGTGATGCGCAGTTTCTCCGCGTCTACAAAGGTCCAGCTCTCGCACAACTCGCACTCGACGAGATCGCCGGAGTCCCCGGTAGTGTTCCTGAAAAGACGGCTGTAGATCAAGCCGATGCCCCATGTGGAGACGGACGGCGATACCTCGCGGTGGATGTCGAAATGCGGCCCGGCTTCCGGAACCGAGAACCGGAGCACGCCGCCACCAACGGACGCCGGCGGAGTAACAGGCGTCGCGGCGGGGGAAGGCGCGGCCGTGACCACGGGTGTCGACACGGCGCTCCCGCCGGTATCAGGGATCGGAGTCACTGACGGGGACGGCGTCACCGGGGTGGAGGTTGGGGCAGCGGTGGCGGGACTATCACCGACCGGCGAACTGCATGCCGCCATCACCGAAACGGCTACCAGAGCGACCGCTACCGACAGGGCGCGAACGAGGGTCCGGCGGCGGGCGGCGCGTGAACGCATAGAGAGATATATCTGGAAATGCAATCGAATAGGACGGGAGACGGTACGATAAGTCGCTGCAAATCAGTGTACGGATGGCGCGGGCGCGTCGTCTCACTCGGCGATAACAGAACGGCGGACTTATCGGTCCTCCGGGCAGGCGATGGCGTTGTTCATAGACCTTCACACACATATCGACCAGTACGATCCGGGCGAGTTGCCCGGGATGTTCGAGCGCGCTCGGGAGGCGAAGGTCGGCGTGATCATCGCGGCGGGCGTGACGGTGGAAAGTACGCGCCGATGCATAGAACTGGCGAACGAGTTTGATTGCGTTTTTGCCGGAGTCGGCGTCCACCCATCGGACCTGACGGGCGAGTTGGACGGCGCCGCACTGGACGAGTTGCGCCGGATGGCTGCCGATGACCGGGTGGTGGTGATGAGCGAAGTCGGCCTCGATCACCAGGAGCGCTCCCCGGACCGGGCCATGCAAGAGCGTGCCTTCCGGGCGCAGATCGGCATCGCGCATGAGGCAAAACTGCCGGTGGTGTTTCACATGCGAAACGCGACTGCTGACATGCTGCGGGTACTGCGGGAAGAGCGGGTGTCCGACCTCGGCGGAGCGGCGCATTACTTCCAGGGCAACCATGACGAGGCGACGGGCGTGATCGATCTCGGTTGCTACATATCCCTCGCCAAGCCGCTGCTTCGGTTACCGGAATTGCAGGATGTCGCCCGCCGTCTCCCGCTCGACTCCATCGTTCTTGAAACCGACTGCTACCCGCAGCCCTTCAAGGGGAAACGTGAGAACTGGACTGAGCCGAAGGACGTGCCCGTTGTCGCTGCGAAGCTGGCGGAACTGAAGGGCATCGAAGTCGCTGAAGTGATGGAGACGACAACCGCCAACGCCCTGAACATGCTCGGACCGAGGGCGGAACGCGTTGCAGCGGTTCTATAAAAACCCGGCTCCGGGACCCTTTACCCGCAACCGGCCCGCCGACGCCGGCACGACGTCGCGTGCCGATTTCACCGTCCGAACGGGTGCGATTCCCGCCGCGATTGCGGCATGGTCGCTCGTATAATCCGATCTGCTCATCTGAACAGGCCGGTGGGTTAGCACCGGCCCGGTCTTACAAACAGGTCCTGCAAAAGGGATGCGAACGATGCCGAGCGCGTGCAATACCGCTTTCAAGGAATGGGCCGTCACGATTGATGCGCTCGCCCGCGGCGAGCAGATCATCCTCATGAGAAAAGGCGGCATCCATGAGCCGGAGCGGCACTTCCGGATTGAGCACGACCGGTTTCTCTTCTATCCCGGGTATCTCCACCAGGACGCCTCCCTCCTGAAACCGGACTACCGGTCCCGGCTGACCTTGGACCAAGAACAACCTGGTTCAGCGACGGTCACGTTCAGCCTGTACGCAGAGGTAGCCGACGTAATCGAGCTCGCTACCCCTGATATGTCTGATGGCGGTGGCCTGGAGAAAACCGTAGAGGCTCTCGAACCGTTCCATATCTGGGCTGAGGGATTCGCCCTGAAACGCGCACACTGGAAGCCCCGGTATCCGCTCAACGTAATCCTTTTACGCTGCTACTCGCTTGCTGAACCGGTCACCATGCCGGTGCTGCCGGAATACAGCGGATGCACCTCGTGGGTGGACCTCAAGGAAGAGGTAACGCTCGGGAATCTGAAGCCGGCGCTTTCGGACGATGAGTTTGAACACCAGGTGTCCGATATACGGAACGCCATCGCGTCCACACCCGCAACCGCCTGAACCCAACCTGGCAACCGGCTCTTCAACTTTTACCAGACACGAAAGGCCAACCGATTGAAATACCGGACCCTCGCCGGAACTGACCTCAAGTTGTCCACCGTCGGATTCGGCGTATGGAGTATCTCGACCGGCTGGTGGGGGGCCGTGGACAAACCCTCCGGTGAAGCGCTGCTTAACCGGGCGTTCGAGCTGGGCGTGACGTTCTTCGACACCGCTGACACTTACGGAGAAGGTTACGGTGAAGAGGTGATGTCCGATGCGCTCTCCGCGCACCGCCACGAAATCATCATCGGCACCAAGTTCGGCTACGACATCGACGCCCCGCGTGAGGGTCACCAGGAACGGCCACAAAAATGGGACCCGGAGTTCGTCGTGGAGGCGTGCGACAGGTCTCTCAAACGCCTCGGTACGGACTACATCGACTTCTACCAGGCGCACAACGCCCGCATGTCTGCCATAGAGCGCGATGACCTGTTCGACACGCTTGACGGGCTGGTGAAGTCCGGGAAGGTCCGATCCTACGGTATCGCAATCGGCCCGGACATCGGCTGGGTGGAGGAAGGCGAGTTCACTCTCCAGGAGAGGAAAGTCCCGGCACAGATCATCTACAACGTGTTCGAACAGGAGCCGGGCCGTCGATTTATCGAGGTCGCAGCAGAAGAGGGCATCGGTGTCGTCAGCCGGGTGCCGCACGCCTCCGGGTTGCTGGACGGCACCTACACGCGCGACACGCCGATCGAGTTCGACCCGACCGATCATCGTACCTACCGCAAGAAAGAGTGGCTGGAAAAAGGACTCAACAAGCTGGACGAGATCCAGTTCCTGTTCGAGGACCGGGACGGCACGGTGGGCCAGGTCGCTATTCAGTTTGTGTTGAAGCCGGAGATCGTCGCATCTGTCCTGCCGACCATGACCAGCGTTGAGCAACTTGAAGAGTTCCTGGCGGCGTCCGATCTGGGCGATGTGGATGACGAGGCGGAGGCGCGGCTGGCGGAGATGTACGACGACAACTTCGGCCAGGGTCCGCACGATCCGATCAAGTCCAGCATGACGGAGTCCGGGTACCGGGAGTAAACGCGCCCGGAACCGAAATTAAGGGTCCCCGGGACCGGCGAAAGCGAGCGCTACGTCAGACGGGCGGCTCAGTCCCCTGAGCTGGTGGCCGCTTCCCGGTGCGCGCCACGGGTGCGGCGGCCCCTGCGGCCACGCCCGCGCCGTTGGGGTCGCCCTTCGGCAGCAGCCCGTTTCAGCTCCTCCTCCAGCATGGTGAAGTCCTTCTGGGGGATGATGTGGAGCATCCCGACAAGCGCCAGCGGCCACAGTTCCGGCGGCCACTTGCGGACGTACTCAAGACGCGGGCCGATCTGCATCGCGTCCACCCATTTTTCTTCGTCGACCACCACATCGGCTCGCATCTTCACCCGGTGCGGAAAGTCTTCCGACTGGCTTTGATGGTTCCAGATCCGCTCATGGTCTTCAAAGTGCCCGGACGTGAGAGTGGTGGACGCGGCGAACGCGTGCCGGTCAGAGATGTAGAAGATCATGCGGTCATCTGCGGCCATGCGAACCGCCTTGCGCCGCTGCCGCGTGTCAACACCCTGCACACTGAAATCCAGGTCGCACGTGGTCCGGTAATTTTCCCGGGTTGAGGAGAGCAGCCAGTAGGTCTTGCCCATAGTGCTCCGCTTACGGCATGAGAGTGGCGCTGCCTATCGAGGCCATCGTGCTGGCAATCCTAGCACCGGACTGAGCGGCCCGGCCCCGCGCCGCGTCTAATTTCCGGTTGACTGGACGGCGCGGAATGAAGCGCTAATGTCGGTCCTCTCCGGTGACTTCCTCGGAGCGTCGGCTGACGCGGGCAAGCGAAGCGTGAACACGCTTCCAACCCCCGGCTCGCTCTTGAGATCCAGCGCGCCGCCATGCAGTTCCGCAAGGTAACGGGCGATACTCAACCCGAGACCGGTGCCTCCGTGCTGGCGGCCGTCTGCGTTCGCACTCCGGTAGTAAGGCGAGAACACGAGCTCCTGTTCGTCATGCGGAATGCCATCTCCGGTGTCCGTAACGCGGACGATTCGCAGGTCTCCCTCGCTGAAGATATCCACGGTAATAGAGCCGCCCGTCGGGGTGAACTTGTGGGCGTTGCTCAGCAGATTCGTGACGATTCGCTCGACACGGGGCGGGTCCGCGGTCACCCTCGATGCTCCGTCAGCGACGTTCAACGTGAACGTCTGGTTCCGGGAACGCATTGCCGGGGAGAGCAGCCCGGAGGCCTCTTCCACGATCTCATCCAGGTCCATTGAGACCATGTTCAGCTCCAGGTTGGCGCTCTGCATCGCGGCGTAGTCGAGAGACTCCTGGGTGAGCCGCTCGAGACGTTCCACCCCGCTTTTCAGCGTCCTGAGGAGGCGTACGCGCGGGCTGGGCCGCGCTCCTTCCTGCTGCGGCCCTTCGGGTTTCGGCTCGGTCGCGTCAAGGAGATCAGCCGCCGTCTTGATGGCCGTCAAAGGAGATTTGAGCTCGTGCGATACCGTGAGAAGGAGGTTGGATTTGAGCGAGTCCAACCGCTCCAGTTCGTCCAGCCGTTCCATCTCCACCGCGTACATGCGTGAGTTCTCGATCACCATGGCTGACCGGTCAGCGACCGACGAAAGGAACGAGATATCGTCCTCGGAGTAGTCCTCGCCCACCACTTTGGGTCCGAGAACGACGATCCCGGTCAGGGCGCCCTTGGCCAACATCGGCACCATCAGGCTGGCGCCGCTTTCGTGCAACGCCGTCCGTTCCACGTCACTCATGGCCTGCAGGTACGGGTCCGTATCGATA
>JADFRU010000133.1:0-5421 GCA_022561115.1 Chloroflexota bacterium
AACCTCTTTGGCCACGCTCCTGATTTCATCGTGGAAGCGGTCGCGCGCGACATGCGGGACGGGTTTGTGTTCGCCGGGCAGATGCAACTGGAACTGGAAGTCACCGAGATGGTCCGGCAGTCGGTCCCTCTCAAAGGCCCGGTACGGTACGCGTCCTCCGGGACAGAGATCGATCAACTGGCGCTTCGGCTGGCGCGGGGCTACACCGGCCGTCCCAAGTACCTGAAATTCGAGGGCCACTACCACGGCTGGACGGACACGGTGGCGTACAGCGTCCACCCGCCGCTCGACCGGGCCGGGCCGGCAGATGCGCCCGTCGCGGTGCCTGAGTCCGGTGGGATCGCGTCCGGGTCTGGCGCTGATATCGTCATCGCCCCGTGGAACGATCTTGACGCCCTGACGGCGGTGTTCGAACGGCACGGGAGCGAGCTGGCCTGCGTGCTCACCGAGCCGATCATGTGCAACACGAACTGCATCATGCCGCGCCCGGGCTACATGGAAGGCATGCGCGATCTCTGTGACCGGTACGGCGTGCTGCTGATATTTGACGAGGTGATCACCGGGTTCAGGGTCGCACTCGGGGGCGCGCAGGAACTGCTCGGCGTGGAGCCGGACCTTGCGACCTACGCCAAGGCGCTCGCCGGTGGGTTCCCGCTGTCGATGATGATCGGCAGGCCGGAGATCATGGAGATGATCGGTGACGGCCGGGTGCAGCACGGCGGCAGCTTCAACAGCAACGTAATGTCCATGTCCGCGGCGCGCGCGAGCCTGAAACACATTCTGGAAAATCCCGGCCGCTTTTACCGTGAGCTTAACGCCCGGGGAAATCGTCTCATTGAGGGGTTGCGGCAGGCTGGCCGAGAGGCCGAGTCAGATCTGCAGGTCCAGGGTCTGGGATCCACATTCTGGACTAACTTCACAACCAGGGAAGAGATATTTGATTACCGCGATCACGCGGAGAACTGCGACGAGGAAAAGTATCGCCGGTTCGCCCGGGCGATGCTTGAACGGGGTATCCGTTTGAGCACAAACGGCCGATGGCACATGGCGTCCACTCACACCGACGCCGACGTGGATCGCACCATCGAAGCGGTTCGATCCGCCCTCAAGGCGATCTGATTTCGCCTGAATGCTTAAAGAACGCGTAAGTAGCGGCCCGTGGACTTTTGGGGTCGCGGAAAAACACAGGAGCAGTTAATGCGCTGGAGCTCTGCGGTATCCGATGTCTCATCGCTGACACAGGCGTTGGACGACACGACGGAGAGGGTCGAGATCGGCCTTGACGGCCCGTCTGCCGATCTTGTATTCGCCTTCATCTCGTCACACCACGCGCCCTCGTACTACTCGGTCGTAGAGCTGGTGCGATCCCGGTTCCCGGGCGCTGTGGTCGTTGGATGTTCCGCCGGGGGAGTCATCGGAGCCGGGCACGAGGTGGAAAAGACGCCCGGGGTGGCGATCACGGCCGCCAGCCTGCCCGGGGTGGTAATCACACCGTTCGAGTTCGATGGCGAAGAACTGCCCAGCCCGGACGCGCCACCGTCGGCATGGGAAGCGCTCATCGGCGTCCCGGCCTCTGACCGGCCCAGCATCGTCCTGTTGCCAGACCCGTTCACCCTCCGGGCGGATGAACTGGTTGCGGGGTTGGATTACGCCTACCCGGACTCGGTCAAGATCGGCGGCCTCGCAAGCGGCGGCACCGTGGTAGGCGCCAACGCGCTGTTCTCAACCCGGGGTACCCGGCGCTCCGGCACGGTGGGAGTTGCACTGAGCGGGAACGTGGTGGTGGACAGCGTCGTGGCACAGGGTTGCCGGCCCATTGGCGAGGCGATGGTCGTGACCGGCTGCCGGGACAACGTGATAACGCAACTCGGGCCGGATCGTCCGTTGGACGTACTGCGCGGCCTTTTCGAACACGCAGACGAGCGGGAACGCCGCCTGATCAGACGCTCGTTGCAGATCGGCGTGTTGATGAACCCGCTCAAGGACCAGTTTGAGGCCGGTGATTTCCTCATCCGAAACGTGATCGGCGCCGATGGCGACAACGGCGCCCTGGCCGTAGGAGAGCAGGTGCGCGAGGGCCAGGTTGTGCAGTTTCACGTGCGTGACGCTCTTTCTGCGAGCGACGACCTCGGAGCAAGCCTTAAGCGTTACGCAAATGAACACCCGGAAGTTACGCCGTCCGGCGCCCTGCTGTTCTCATGCCTCGGACGAGGTGAGCGGTTGTTTGGCACCGTCGATCACGACCCGGATATGTTCCAGCAGGTGATCGGGAACATGCCGGTCACCGGCTTCTTCTGCAACGGGGAGATCGGGCCCGTCGGTGGGTCAACGTTCCTCCACGGCTACACGAGCTCATTCGCCCTGTTCAGGCCAAAAGAGCCGGCCGCGGTCTAGCGCACGGGCGTAAACTCTCGGCCTGCAACAGACCGTAAAGCAACCTGTCCGGGGATTCCATGACGACCGATCTTGATAACCGTTTTTCTGGACGCGTCGCGATCGTCACGGGCGGCGCGCTTGGCATCGGCGGCGGCACAGCGCGAAAACTTGCGTCCCAGGGCGCCCGGGTGCTGATCGCAGACGTAAACACCGAGGCGGCGAACGCCAACGCGGCCCGCATCGCAGCTGATGGCGGCACGGCAAAGGCCATCCGCACCGATGTCGGATCACACGACGACATTCGCTCGATGGTCGAGACGGCTGTCAGCGAGTGGGGCCGCCTGGACATCCTCATCCAGAACGCTTACGACGGCGGGAGCCGGGTTCAGGGCAGCGCCGTGGAGGTGGCCGAAGAGGACTGGGATCACGGCATGGCGTTGCTGACAAAGGCCCTGTTCCTGGGCGCAAAGTACGCCGTGCCGGAGATGGAGAAGAACGGCGGCGGAAGCATCATCAACATCTCATCGGTTCATGGGCTGCTGATGGCGCCCGGAAAGCTCGTCTACGAGACCGGCAAGGCCGCCGTGATCGGCATGACGAAGCAGATGGCGACCGATTTTGGGCCGCTCGGGATTCGCGTCAACTGCATCCTCCCGGGCCACATCGTGACGGAAAGCAGTGAAGCCGGGGTGTGGAGCCGCACGCCGGGCGGACTCAAGTTTTTCGAGCAGCAGTACCCGGTGCGCCGGACCGGGGTCCCGGAGGACATCGCCAACGCTATCTCCTTCCTCTGCTCTGACGACGCCTCGTTCATCACCGGGCACCCGCTGGCCGTCGACGGCGGTCTGACCATCCAGCTACAGGAAGACCTCGGCGTCGCCCTCGCGAAGTACGCGCGGGAGAACGACTTCGAGATGCCCTACTGAACATGACGCACGAGCCACCCGTCTCGCGCAACGTATAAACGACAGGGAGAGTTTCGAAATGGGAAGATTTGACGGCCAGGTCGCCATCGTGACCGGCGGGGCGCTCGGCATCGGCGGAGCCACGGCGCGCAGACTCGCGGACGAGGGCGCTAACGTGCTCATCGCAGACTTCAACGACGAAGCCGCCGGGACAAACGTGGACCGGATCACAGACGCCGGGGGCAAGGCGCGCGCCGTCCACACCGACATCTCGAAGCACGACGACATCCGAGGGATGGTGGAAGCGGCCGTCGGAGAGTGGGGCCGGCTGGACATCCTTGTCCAGAACGCCTTCCCCACAGACTCACGCGACGCCCCGTGGTGGGGCAGCGCTGTCACGGTGTCAGAAGACGGCTGGGACATGGGCATGTCGATGCTGACCAGGGCCCTGTTCCTGGGCGTGAAATACGCCGTGCCGGAAATGGAGAAGACCGGCGGCGGGAGCATCGTGAACCTGGCGTCTGTGCACGGCCTGCTGATGGCGCCGAATTCGCTCGTCTACGAGGCCGGTAAATCCGCTGTGATCGGCATGACCCGCCAGATGGCGATCGACTTCGGTCCGCTGGGCATCCGGGTTAACGCGATCTGCCCCGGCCACATCGTCACGGAGGGCCTCGGACGCATGTGGGAAGACAACCCTGAAGGACTGAAGTTCTTTGAGCAGCAATACCCCGTAGGCCGGACCGGGAAGCCGGACGACATCGCCGCCGCCATCGCCTTCCTGTGCTCGGACGAGGCATCGTTCATCACCGGTCATCCGCTCGTGGTCGATGGCGGGTTGACGATTCAGTTACAGGAAGACCTCGGCGTGGCGCTCGCAAAATACGCCCGGGACAACGAGTTCCGGATGCCGTAGCCGGGCCGGTCCCACGCCGGCGTGTCGATTGTCTTCCCAACGCAAGACACCCGGGCGCTCATCTTCTGGAAGCCTTCAAAGTTCCCGGACATTTTTGGCGTCTAATTGGAATCGGCCGGCGCATCTCGCCGTGCCCCAGGGCCAGACAGGACGCGTGGCGGCGCGCCTGGTCCCTGAAACCTGAACCGGAAGGCTATCTGTGTCGAGTCAAACTGCCAGTGAACCTGAAAAAGTGATACCCGCGCGGCGGTTAAACCGTGGCTTCAGGACCATCGCCGTCCGCGCCTTCATTGTCATTGCCGTTGCGGCAGTTGCCGGGGGTGGTGGATACCTGGCCGTTGACCGGCTGGGCGGCGGCGATGACGGACCGGCTTCGGAACAACAGCTCATCTCCGTGCGGATCGGCGACGTGTCGGACGCCGTTTCCACGAACGGCTCTCTGATCTTCCCGAACCGGGACACCCCGGGGTTCAGCATCCCGGGCACGCTGGGCGAAATCCTGGTGGCCGAGGGTGAACAGGTGGTTGAAGGTCAGATCATCGCCACGCTTGATGCAGCGACGGTCACCGGCCTGGAGGAAGATGTGGCCCGGGCCGAAGTTACCCTTCGCGATGCCGAAGAGAACCTCGCTGACCTGACCGCGCCGGTAGACGAGCTTGTCATGGCAAGGGCCGAAGTCGATGTCGTCTCGGCGCAGACCGCTCTGGCAAAAGCCGATGAAGCGCTTGCGGTGTTCGCCGGCGGAGACACGCTGGCGGATGCGCAGGCGGACCTGGCGGCTGCGCAGAAATCGTTGGCGAACGTCACCGAGGCGTTACGAATCGCCGAACGTGACTGGGACGAGAAGATCTCGGACGCCGACGCCGCCCTTGCCGATATCAAGACCGCATACGCCACAGCGGTGGAAAAATGGTTCGGTGTAGAACTTTCCGCCGAGCAGATCGCACTTTCACCGGCCGAACTTTTGAACGGGTGGGATGCGACCTATGACTCGATTTACGCCCGTGACACTTCGGGCGGCTTTGGACCGCTACCGGACGACCCTGCGACGCCGTGGAGCGAGTTGACCGTTTCACTCTGGACCCGATCGTTTCCGTTCGGCGTTGACGCCACATGCGACTCGTCCCCTGGCCTCGGCGATTCGCCCTGCGTGCAGGACGAGATAGAAACTTCCTGGACCGCTATCTCAGAGATGTCCGAAGCAAACGAGAAGGTAGCGTCCGA
>JADFRU010000134.1:0-5373 GCA_022561115.1 Chloroflexota bacterium
TGATTTCCGTAGCTGCGCCACGATTGCGGGCAAGCGGAATTATACGTCCGATTCCCGGGCCATCGACCGTCAGCGTCAACCGTTGTCAGCGCCGGCTGCGGCTTCATCACCGAGCCTGTACGACTCGTCGAGAAGATCGATCACGTACCGGACCCGTGCGCCTTCACCGGCGCGCTCCAGCGCCTGCTCCATCTGGATCACGCAACCCGGGTTCGCCGTGGCCACCACGTCAGCCCCGGAGGCCACGATTCTTTCGGCCTTCCTGCGTCCCAGGCGCAAAGACATCTCCTGCTCGATCAGTGAGTAGGTACCGGCGGAGCCGCAGCAGACCATCGACTCCTCCATCTCGACAAACTCAATCCCGGGGATGGCGTTCAGCAACTGCCGCGGCGGAGCCGTGATGCGCTGGGCCTGGCCCAGGTGGCAGGAATCCTGGTACGTCACCCTGAGGTCCCGGCCGCCGGTCGCAAGGCTGCCCAGCGGCGTTTCGAACGTCAGATCAGCGAGGAACTCGTGAATGTCTTTAGTGTGCTCGGCGATCTCGGCCGCCTTCTCGGCGTACTCCGGGTCGTTGGCGAGAAGCTCGTCGTACTCCTTCATGGTCGATCCGCATCCAGCCGAGGCGACGATGATGGCGTCCGTCTCGACCTCAAGGAAGGCGTCGATATTGCGGCGCGCCATCTCGCGCGCTGAGTCGCGCTCTCCGGCGTGGGCGTTCAGCGCGCCGCAGCAGCCCTGTGCTTCCGGCACGTACACCTCAACGCCGTTACGCGCCAGGACCCGCGTTACCGCTTCCAGCGTCGCACCGTGGGTGAGTCGCATGACACAACCGCCGAGTAGCGCGACGCGTGCCCGTACTTCACCCTCCGGGTGGATGATCTGTCCGGACGCGACGAAGAACTTGTCGCCGAGTTTCGGCAGGTATTTCTCAAGCGAACCGCCCGGTGCAAGCCGGACCGCGCCGGTCTTTCTGGCGAACGTTTGCAACCCGGACCTCTGGTAAAAGCGGAGCAACCCGCCGATGCGGTCCAACCGCTTCTTATTCGGCAGAACACCCTTGAACCCCATGCTCCGGGCGCGCCGCGCTTTGAACCCGCGCTGAAACACGCTCTCGACGTTGGCGCGGGTCGCTTCCATCAGCCGCCCGTATGGCACGCCGGACGGGCATACGACCTCGCAGGCCCGGCATTGCAGGCAGTTGTCCCAGTGGCCGACGATCGACTCACTGATCTCCGCCCGGCCTTCCTCAACCGCCTTCATCAGTGCGATGCGGCCGCGCGGGGACTCCGCTTCAAGCCCCGTCTCGAGGTACGTCGGGCACACCTGCAGGCAGAAGCCGCAATGCACGCACTTGTACATGTCCTCAGAGGACGGGACGTCCGGGCCCCTGAAATTGCTGGTACTGCTCGTCTGCGCAGTCCCGGAAGACCGGGAGGAAGACGGTGTGGATTCGGTCGTCAACCTATATCCTCCCGGCGAACCGGCCCGGGGAGAGGGTCCCGTCCGGATCGAACTGCTGCTTCATTCGCCGCATGATTTCCAGCGGAGCGCCGATATCACCAAATACGTCCAGCCCGGGCTTCAGCCCGTCAGGACAGCGTTCAATGGACAAAGTACCCCCGGCGTCAGCGACGGCTGTTCGGGCGGATTCGATCAGGCCCGGCACCGACCCGGCATCGGCTGTCCAGTGCGCCTCGACGGTGCCGAATCCTACGTGACCCACCACGTGGATATCGCCCGGCCCAACGGTGCGTACAAGAGTGTCCATGAAGTCAAATGCGGACGCCGGTTTCAGGGTAGAGCGAACGGTAAGCGAGGGGACAGGCTCTGGCTCGCCCGCGAGGGCCCATGCGGCCGCCTGTTGATCGCCGTCCAGCACGGCGAATCCGTCCGCCATGGCGCCGCCCACCGTCGATGTCGTGTCGTTCACCTGGCGCTCCAGGGTGGCGCGTCCTGCGGCCAGGGCGACGAGGAGCAGGGCGGCGGTTTTTGGAGTATTTCCGCTGGAATCGTTCCGGGTGATTCCCGGGGTGTCGCCGGTGGTTCGAATAGAGATTTCCGCTGCGTGGGCCGCAGCCCGGGGCCCGGCGATGATCGTGATGGCCTCCGGCATGAACGCGCCGTTGATGATGCGCATGCCCGCCCCGGCCGCCGCTTCCACGGAGTCGAACCAGGCCGCGACCGTGCGGCGGGCCGGGGGAACTGGCCCGATCTTGAAGGCGACGGTGGCGATCGCTCCAAGGGTGCCAAAGGCGCCTATGTGGAGCCGAGTCATGTCATATCCGGCGACGTTCTTGACGACGCTGCCACCGCTCTTCGTCAACGTCCCGTCAGCAAGCACGATCGACATGCCGATCACCAGATCGCGCACCCCGCCGAACGAACTGCGCAACGGCCCCACGGCGTTCGACGCCAGCGAGCCTCCGATGGTCGCCTTCCCGGGCGCAGGAGGGTCAAACGCCAGCCGCTGGTTGTTCTTGCCCAGCTCTTCCTGCAGCGCAGCGACCGTTATGCCCGCCTCTACGACCACCACCAGGTCGGATGGCCGGTAATCGACGATACGGTCCAGCCGGGTCACGTCTACCGCAACGTCGTACCTGGCCACGGTGTTGCCGACGTGCATCCGCGTTCCACCGCCCCAGATGATGACGGCCTCCGCGTCTGCGTGGGCCTGTTTCAACGCCGCCGATAGATCGTCTATCGAAGCCGGCCGTTCGACGCGTGACGGCCGGATGCCGTCAAGTTCGTAGGTATCAGTCAATGTGGGGGATCCGGGTTATCTGTCCGGGAGAAAAGGTCAGCGTTTGCAAATTACGCAGCACCCTTGCCTCCAAGCGGCGGGACGTTGAAGGCCGGAGGGTAGCCGGTTGGCGTGTTCGCGGCGAAGTCGCCGGCGATCCTCCGGACCTCCGCCATCACATCGCCGGGCGCGTCCTCCGACCATGCATCGATTATGCCCTCGATATGGTCCTCGCGCCGTGCGCCCACGATTGCCGAAGTGATCCCGGGCGACTCGCGTACCCACTGGAGCGCGAGTCGCATTATCGGGTGGCCGGACCGTTTCGCCAGCTCGCCCAGCAGGTCTACGACATCGAACATCGCATCGTTCCAGTAACGGCCGACAAGCACGCCGCCACGCACAGCGTCACGGTCGCCGAACTTGGTGTCGGCCGCCGGGACTTCGGCCGTTCGGTCGTGCTTGCCGGTCAGCATCCCGCTCGCCATCGGGCTGTACGCTGTCGCTCCGACGCCCTGGTCGACGCACAACTCCAGTACATCGCGCGCCATGCCCGGCCGGAGAATGTTGTACCCGGACTGGATGCAGTCAAACCGCGCCAGGTGTTTCAAATCTGACGACCAGAGGCCCTCCATGAGCAGCCACGCCGGGAAGTTGGAGCAGCCGATGTACCGGACCTTGCCCGAGCGCCGTAGATCGGTCAGGGCCTCCAGTGTCTCTTCAAGCGGGGTCGTCGGGTCCGGGGCGTGGATCATGTACAGGTCGATACGATCCGTCTGCAAGCGCTTCAGTGACGCCTCGACCGCCTGCATCAGGTGGTAGCGGGAGGTCCCGTAGTCGTTCGGACCCGCGCCCGTGGCCGTCCAGAACTTGGACGCCAGCACGATGTCATCACGCTTCTTCCGTGACTTCAGATACTCCCCGATGACGCGCTCCGATGCGCCGTCAGCGTACTGGTCCGCGGTGTCGATGAAGTTGACGCCAAAATCGAGCGCGCGGTCCATGATGCGGAAGCTCGTCTCTTGAGAAGCGCCAAAGGCGTTTCCAAAGTTGTCGCTGCCGAGGCACATCGCCGAGACCTTGAGGCCGGTGCGTCCGAGTTTCCTGTACTGCAAAGCGTTCCTGTTCCTGGTTCGGTTTTGCAACGGTCTCAAAACCTTCTCCCGCATCGGATGGCAGCTTTCGAGACCGTTTCACAGCTACGCCGTAGGGGCGAATGACTATCCGCCCTTTCCGGTACGACTGGTCATCTTCATGCCCCACGGGACCGCCCGGGCCGGTAGTCAGCGGCCCCCCCGATGCGTTGGCTGTTGGAGGCGATCATGCTTACACGGCGAAAGTTTTGAGATAGTTACTTAGCCCAGGTTCACCCAGCGATCCTCGCGCGCCGACAGGAACGCTGCATCAACGATCTCGGCCGCCTTCAAGCCGTCGTAGAAGCTGGTACGCACCGGCTTCCCGGTGAGGATCGCATCGACGAACTGGGCGTAAGGCTGCGGGTATTCCGGGCCCATTTCGATGTCCTGCAACGGACCTGAAACGCCGTGAACGCCCTGGATTCCGGTGATGCCTACGTTCTCCAGCCGCCCGTCAGACCCGGAGATCTCGATACGGGGATGCGTTCTTCCGTCAGCGTCGCTGCCCTTGGACACGAAGCTGGTGTGCACGACCGCGTACCCGCCGTCCTGCCATTCGATCAGGTAGCCGCCGGAGTCCGGGACGTCGACATCGAACCCTTCCGGGTCTCCGGCGAACGTCCTGTGCGGCACGGCCGTGGTCAGCAGGGCGCAGATTCGCTTGACCTCGCCACCGATCAGCCGCGCCATGTCAAACACGTGGATCAACTCGTACACCGGCCCTCCGCCGTCCTCCGCCTTGAAGCGCCAGGGCGCGACATCCGGCTTATCCTCGACGGCCTGGGTCTGGCCCCACCAGATGTTGGCGTGGAACAGCCGGCCGATGTACCCGGCGTCCATGTGCTGTTTCATCCGTCCGACGGGCGTGCGGCCGCGCTGGTTGAAGTTGACGGCGTGGACAACTCCGGCGGACTCGGCGGCGTCCAGCATCTCTTTCGCGTCAGCGGCGGTCAGCGCCAGCGGCTTCTCGCACAGGACATGCTTGCCCGCGGCGACGGCGTCGAGCGATATCTGCCTGTGGGACCCGGTAGGCGTGATGATCGCCACGGCGTCCAATCCGTCCATCTTCAGCAGGTCGCGGTAGTCCGTGAACCGGTGCTCAATGCCGTACGCGTCTGCAGCGTCGTTCAACGCGCCTTCATTGCGACGGCAGAAGGCGACGATCTCGGCCTCGGGGATTTCCGCAAAGGCGTCCATGTGGGAGCGCATAAAGCCGCCTGCGCCGATAATGCCGATGCGAACAGGAGCGGACTGGGGCATGGATTGTCCTTGCGATTGGTAAGAGCAGGGCGGTCAGTTTAGCGAATTTGGGCGAGTATCGTTGATGGCCACCTAGTAGAGGATCGAGTTTAAGAACTCTTCGACCTGAACAATGTCCACATTACAATACTGAGACATTAAGGGTTGTATCTTCGTGATTAAATATGGGCGTACGTGATATTGAACATCTCTCATACTGACTGGAATATAGCGTTCGAAAAGGTCGCGATTATCGAGGAA
>JADFRU010000135.1:0-5369 GCA_022561115.1 Chloroflexota bacterium
GCCGGGCGTTGTCCAGCCATGTGTCCGGTCCGGAGGGCGCGGGCGCTGAGTGCGGCACCGAAAGCCCACGCGCCTCGCCGATCACCTGCGCCGTGCCGGCTGTACCCAGGAACTGGCATCCGCCTCCCGGCGTCCCGCAGGCACGGCAGCCGAGCGACGCTGCATCGACGAGACTCAACTCGCCCTGGGCGTGCCGGGCGCCGATCGACTGTATCTCGGCGGCGTTCTCGCCGACCGTCGGCGGCAGGGTGACCCCGCCGGGGACCAGCACGGCCGGCCGGTCGCGTAGCCCGGCGATCGCCATCATCATCGCCGGCAATCCCTTGTCGCACGTCGCTATGCCGAGCACGCCTTTCGAGGTCGGGACTGATCGAGCCAGCCTCCGGAAGATCGTTGCTGCGTCGTTACGATAGGGCAGGGAATCGAGCATCCCGGTAGTGCCCTGTGTCCGCCCGTCGCAGGGATCGGAACAGTACGCGGCGTAGGGCAGCGCGCCGAGCTGGCGAAGCTCATCGGCCGCCTCCGCAATCAGCAGCCCGAGCTCAAAGTGACCGGTGTGGATGCCGAGGGCCAGCGGCTTGCCGTCAGGCCCGCGCATCCCGCCCATGGTGCTGAGGATCATGAACTGCGTCCGCAGTAACTCATCCGGGTTCCAGCCCATCCCGGCGTTTTGCGTCATGCCGAAGATGTTGCCGCTCGGCTCCTCGATCAACATCTCGCTGGTTAGCGGAAGGCTGCCGGACGGCCCGTCGGCGGACAGCTCAATCTCCCACATCCCGGTGTTTTCACTCTCGCCGAGGATGCGCGCCTGCCTGGAATCTGACGCCTGGTCACTGCTCGTGATGGTCATTCCGGATCCGTTCGTTGAGAAGTTGCTTCAAATCAGTGCATCGCAGGGTAAGCGAGGAACACCGGAACCGCCACAGGTTCGCCATACGTCTGGTGACGTCTGTTTGAGTACGCCCGATGTTTGAGTACGCCTTGAGTACGAAGGGAAGTGGATCAACCCGAGCGACCGGCCCGGGCTGGGTGTCGCCCTGAACCACGAAACGTTCGACGAGTTCCTGGTCGATCCATCGAGTGAAAAGGCGCGCGCTTTCCGCTAGCCCGGGTATGCCGGGCCAGGGCCTGGTCCTGTCGAGGCGTGGTGTCCACCCCGGAAACGGTTAAAGCCCGAAAACGGTGAAAGTGTTCCCGCGCCGTCCACCGTCCTCCATCAAGCGCCGCCGCAGATTCATGTCAGCGTGCCCGGATGAAGCGCCGTTTCGATCCCGGAGCGGTTTCGTAACTGCTGTTGCATCGGGACAGTCGCCGGGCGATAGCCGCGATTCTCAGTGGGATGTGGCAAAGCCGGTCCGCCAGCACGCTGCATGGAACGGCGTGTAAGCGTAGACTCGCCGCCGGAAGTCAACGTAAATCGCCGGGATGAATCTGGATGTAACATCGAGTGACCGGATACACGTTGAAGCAGTTCGTCGATCCGGCGTCCGGCGTGTGTTGCCGGCGTATTGTTGATGGTCACGCGCGGGGGCGTGTGGCACAGCGGGCAGGGCGTCACCAGGGCGTCCGACGATTGAGAGGTTAAGAAACGGCCAGCACTACTAATAACGGGAACGCCGGGCAGAAACTTGCCAGCGTCGCCGGAAGACCCAACCGACGCCACGTTCCTCCTCCTGCGCAATCCGCCGGAGTTCTCTGGCGGCTGGCCAAACTTACTGCGTCCACCAGTCCCGGGCTCCTGATCTTTGGGATGCTCACAATCCTGGGCACATCCGTCTTCTTCGTGATGATCCCCGTACTACTGGGGAACGCGGTCGACACTGCGTTTGGCTTTGTCGACGCCACCGACCCGGACCGCGCCGCCGCGCGTTCCGCCCTCCTGAACGCCGCCATGGTCATCGTACTGGTGAGCGTTCTCCGGGGCGTATTCGCTTACGGCCAGATGTATGCCGGAGAAGTGCTGGGCCAGACCCTCGCCACGGCGCTCCGGAACCAGTACTACGAAAAGCTGCAACGCCTGAGTTTCTCGTTCCATGACGGGGCCCACACCGGGAACCTCATGTCACGCGGTATTTCGGACATTGACGGTGTTCGGATGTTCGCCCACACCGGCATGTTGCGCGTCTTCTACCTGATTCTCCTGATTTCAGGCAGCGCGTACCTGATGCTGACGCTGGACTGGCAGCTCGGGCTGCTCACCCTCGGGTTCGTGCCGATAGTCGCCTTCCAGGGGACGATCATGCGCCTGCGTTCCCGGGCCATCTGGATACGGATTCAGGAACAGATGGGCGTGGTCAACACCTACCTCCAGGAAAACCTGGGGGGTGTTCGCGTGGTCAGGTCGTTCTCAGGCCAGGAACATGAAGAGCGGAAATTCGCCGGGTCGTCTGCGGAGGTCCGGGGGATGATGGACACGGCCGCAGAGATCCGCGCCTCCAACGGCAGCTTCATGACCTTTTCACTGCTGATCGCGTACGCGGTGCTTATCTGGTTTGGCGGTTCCAAGGTCATTGACGGTGGCATGACGATCGGCGAGCTGACCCGTTTCCTCACCTTCCTCGGGCTGCTCCAGATGCCGATCAGGATGCTGCCGATGCTGATCAACTCATGGGCGCGGGCATCCTCCGCGGGGGCCCGGCTCTTTGAAATCCTGGACCTTGATCTGCCGATACAGAACAGCCCGAACGCTCAGCCGCTGCGGATCACGGAAGGCGTGTTGCGGTACGAGAACGTCTCGTTCTCATACGACAACGTCCCGGTGATCAAGAACATCACCTTTGAGGCGCGACCCGGACATACGATCGGAATCGTCGGCCCGCCGGGAAGCGGAAAGACCACCATCGCGCAACTGGCGCCGCGTCACTACAACCTGGACTCGGGGCGCATCACGATCGACGGCCAGGACATTCGCGAGGTGACGCTGGAGTCGCTTCGGCAGCGCGTCCGGCTCGTGCAGCAGGACACGTTCCTGTTCCGGGACACGGTCAGTGACAACATCGCTTACGGCGATCCCGATGCGGATGAAGGCCGGATCATCGATTCCGCAGAGGATGCCCGGCTGCACCAGCACATCACGGGGATGCCGGAAGGCTACGATTCGATGGTGGGTGAGCGGGGCGTCTCCCTGTCGGGCGGCCAGCGCCAGCGGATGGCCATCGCCCGGGCGATCGTGCTCCAACCCAAGATATTCATCTTTGACGACTCAACGTCCGCCATCGACGCCGCCACCGAGCGGTTGATACGCGACCAGATCGCCAAGCGTGCGGCGAATGCTACGACGATTATCATCGCCCACCGCCTGAGCACCCTGCTCAGCGCTGACGAGATCCTTGTTATGGACGAGGGACGGATCATCGAGCGCGGGTCGCACAAGGAGTTGTTGGAACTGGGCGGCCGGTATCGAGAGATGCACGACCTGCAGGTGCGCCCGTCCGATGACCTCAGTGGCGCCTGGCTCGGTTTCGGTGGGACGCCGGAACCCACGGGAGGCGACGACTAATGGCCTCACGTGTCAGCACAGGACAGGTGCCGAAGGACTCCGGAAAGAGAAAGCGGAAGTCCACCCTGATGGGCGAGGGCAAGCGCCTCCCACCGGGTCAATACCTGGACATGGACGACGTTTATGGACCCTCTTTTGATGGAGAGGTTTTCAGGCGCTTCCTCGGCTTCGTCGCCCCGTACAAGAAAAAAGTGATAGTCGGACTGATCGCCGTCCTGGCGTTCAGCCTCTCAACGCTTGCCCTGCCGCTGATTATTCAGTACGCGTTTGACAACGCACTTGAACCCGGTGGCGAAAGGCGCACGCTCGGGCTGGTCGCGGGGATGCTGGTGTTTGTCGCTGCGATCAACTGGGCGTCCAACCATATCCAGCAAGTGGTTGTTGGCCACATGTCGAACGCGATGCTGTTCGACATCCGGCAGGCGATGTTCCACCATCTGCAACGCGTTGGCCTGTCCTTCTCCGACAAGACCGAGGTCGGGGCGATAATGTCCCGCACGCAGGGCGACACCGGCGCGCTCCAGGAATTCATGGAGACGATGGTTCAGGCCCTTGGGGACATCGCCGTGCTGGTCGGCATCGTCGTCGTTCTCCTGTTCCTGGATGTCCGTCTCGCCCTCATGGTCCTGACGGTGATCCCGATCATGATGGGGTTGCGGCTGGTCTGGCTGCCCCGTGCGAGGAAGCGATTCCTGTACGCACGGGTGACGCAATCCATCTGTAACGGAGCGCTGGGCCAGAACGTGAACGGCGTGCGCGTGGTCCAGGGCATGCGCCGGGAGCCGGTGAACCTGGCCCGTTACGAGGCGCTGACCGGGAACAACCTGCGTGCCGCAAAGATGGCCGCCCAGTTCAGCGCCATCCTGATGCCGGTGGTGGAACTATTAACCGGAGCAGCCTGGGCGATAGTGATCGTGGTGGGCGGTCTCTACGTGCTGGACGGCTCGTTGACCATCGGGACGATGATCGCGTTCCTGATGCTCGTAAGGCAGTTCTTCGACCCGATCCGCAACCTGACCATGCACTACAACGTGCTGCAACGCGCGATGGCGGCCGGCGAGCGGATATTTGAGCTCCTGGACATTCCGGCAGAGGTGGAAGACAAGGAAGGGGCGTTGGAGCTCACCGAGATCGACGGCTCGATCGAGTTTGAACACGTGACGTTTGGTTACGACCCTGACCACCCGATCCTGCATGACATTTCGTTCAAAGTGAAACCCGGTGAAGTTGTGGCGCTGGTGGGCCCTACAGGCTCCGGCAAGACGAGCATCACGGCCCTCACACATCGGTTCTACGATGTGCAGCAGGGCACCGTTCGGGTCGGGGGGCATGACGTCCGGGATGTGACCCAGAAGTCGCTCGGGCACCACGTCGGTATGGTGCTGCAGGAGCCGTTCCTGTTCTCGGAATCGGTTGTCGACAATATTCGCTACAACACGCCAGATATCACGATGGAACGGGTGGTCGAGGCGGCGACGATGGTCGGCGCCCACGGTTTCATCGAGAAACTTTCAGACGGTTACGACACGATACTGGAGGAGCGCGGGTCCAACCTGTCGATCGGCCAGCGTCAACTCATAAGTTTCGCCCGGGCCATCGTGGCGGACACCGAAATCCTGGTACTGGACGAGGCCACGGCCAGTATCGACAGCTACACCGAGTTGATGATCCAGAAAGCACTGGCCAAACTGCTGGAAGGCAGGACCGGCGTGATGATCGCCCACCGCCTGGCGACGATTCGCGGCGCAGACAGGATCATCGTGTTGCAGAACGGCCGGATCGTCGAGATCGGCAACCATGACGAGCTGATGTCCAACAAGGGCCTGTACTTCCGGCTTTACTCGCTCAACTACTCGTCGTTTGACGACAT
>JADFRU010000136.1:0-5352 GCA_022561115.1 Chloroflexota bacterium
AGGGCATTGCACCGTGGCGCGTACTAGCCGTTACCCTAACCACCGCGGCCGCGCGAGAACTCCGGGAGCGCGCCGAGGGACTGGTGGGCGGCGCCAATTCCGGGCTGCAGGTGCGAACCTTCCACTCCTTCTGCGCGCTCGTGCTCAGACGCGATGGCGGACGCATCGGACTCGATCCGGCATTCTCCATCTACGACGGCGACGATCAGCAGCGGCTGGTGCGAGACATCCTGGAAGAGCTGGAACTCGACCCCAAGCAGTTCGCCCCTCGCGCCATCCTGTCCGGCATCTCGGACGCCAAGAACAAGATGATCGACGACTCGCGGCTCTCAAAAATCACGAAGAGCTACTTTGAGGAGGTCGTCGCCCGCGTGTACGTCCGTTACACGGAGCTACTCGGCACCGCCAACGCGGTTGACTTCGACGACCTCCTGCTCCGCGCCCACACGCTGTTTGAGGACCACCCGGACGTCCTTGAGACGTACCAGGAGCGCTACCGGCACGTGCTCGTGGACGAGTTCCAGGACACCAATGCGATCCAGTTCTCGCTGGCCCGGCTCCTCGCCGCGAAGCACCAGAACATCTGCGTCGTTGGCGACCCTGACCAGTCGATCTACTCGTGGCGACATGCCGATATCCGCAACCTGACGGATTTCCAGACGGTGTACCCGTCCGCGAAAATCGTCACGCTGGACCAGAGCTACCGTTCCACTCAGACCATCCTTGAAGCGGCCTCAGGCGTCATCGCCAACAACAATGAGCGCCTCAAGAAGGACCTGTGGACCGATAACGAAAAAGGCAGCCCCGTCACCGTCGGAGAGGCTTACGACGAAGACGAAGAGGCCCGGGTTGTGCTCCAGGAGATCAACCGGCTGGTCGACGAGGAGGAGTACGACCGGAACGAGATCGCCGTCATGTACCGCACCAACGCGCAGTCACGTGCGATGGAGGCCGCCTGCAACCGGCACGGCATCGCCTACCAGCTCGTCGGCGGAACCAAGTTCTACGAGCGCAAAGAGATCCGTGACACGGTCGCCTACCTCCGGCTGATCGTGAACCCGTCGGACGACGCAGCGCTCCAGCGAATCGTAAACGTGCCGGCGCGTGGCATAAGCCCCCGCAGCGTTGACGCCATCCGTACCTTTGCCCGTTCCCGCGGCACATCAATGCTGGGAGTCATCCTCAGGGCCAACGGACAGGCAGACGAAGACGAACAGGGACTCGACAGCGTACTCAACGCCAGGGCGGTGAAATCCGTTCAGGCGTTCGCAGATCTGATGGAACGGCTGATAGAGCAGAGCATCGTGCTCTCCACCGTTGAACTCATCGACCTGACCCTGGAACGTAGCGGCTACAAGCGGCTGGTGCAGGATGACAAGGAGCGTGGCGAGGAGCGCTGGGACAACATCCTGGAACTGCGCGGCTCGGCCTCCGCATTCGAGGGCCCGGAACCGCGCGAACGCCTGATCGAGTTCCTGGAGAACGTCGCTCTCGTGTCG
Organism: Chloroflexota bacterium; assembly: GCA_022561115.1. GTDB lineage: Bacteria > Chloroflexota > Dehalococcoidia > Lucifugimonadales > Lucifugimonadaceae. Next base: position 1,500 of record JADFRU010000136.1, read on the forward strand.
GACGTGGACACGCTTGAAGACGACCAGGACGCAATTACCCTGATCACACTCCACCAGGCCAAGGGACTGGAGTATGACGCCGTATTCATGATCGGCCTCGAGGAAGGCCTCCTCCCGCACTCGCGGTCGATGGAAAGCGTCGCCGACATGGAGGAAGAACGGCGGCTCTGCTACGTGGGCATGACCCGGGCGCGCAACCGCCTGTACATGTTCCACGCCTTCCAGCGCGGGTTCCGTGGATCGCGTGGGGCCATGCTCCCGTCGCGATTCCTTGACGAGATACCGCCCGGCTGTGTCGAGACCGTCGCCATACGCCGCACCGTCCGCAGGGCCGGTTCCGGCGAGCCGCGATCTTACGACCCCACGTCGGTCAAGCGCCGGGCCATAGTCCCGGTAAGAAGCCCGAGGACCGGCGCGTACCGGGTTGCCGACCGCGTGACCCACGAGACGTTCGGGGAAGGCATCGTCATCGAGGCGGTCGAGTCGGGCGGCGACACCGAAGTTACGGTCGCGTTCGGGAACGGGAACGGCCTCAAGAAGCTGATGGCGGACTTCAGCGGACTCAAAAAAGTGGCGCCAACTGACGCCTCTGCGGCCCGGCGCGAAGACCCGGAACTGGGTGACGCTTTCCTTGACGCACCATAGGCGCTCTCCTACACTCCGGCGCACCTGTAGAAAGATCAAACTTACCGGCTGTCACTGGAGTTGCCCGCGTGCCTGACGAGTCCGTCATTTCTGACGAAATGCGAGCGCATCTGGACGTCAAGTCCGATCCGCTCACGTACGACATAGAAAAGGGCGCGGTGATCAAGTTCGCCCAGGCGATCGGTGACGCCAACCCGCTTTTTCAGGATGAAGTTGCCGCGCGTGAAGGGCCGCACGGCGGACTGATAGCCCCGCCCACCTTTCTCCGCTCGCTGGTTCCGGGCGAGGCGAAGAGCGAGTTCCCCCGGCCGTTTCCGAACAACCTGGACGGCGGGAGCGAGTACGAGTTCTTTGATCCGGTGCGGGTAGGGGATCGGATAACCGTGACCCGGGCGATCGTGGAACTGATTGAACGGGAAGGCCGGCTCGGCAAAATGTTATTCACCGTGTCCGAGACCCGGTACATAAACCAGCTCGATCAACTTGTTGCCACGCAGCGCACTACCGGCATCAGTTACGCAACGCCCGAAAAAGAGGATTAGCCGTGGCACAGCTTTATTTTGAGGATGTGAACGTCGGCGACGAGGTCACACCGCTTCACAAAAACGCAAGCTCGCAACAGCTTGTGAAGTACGCCGGCGCCTCCGGCGACTACTACCAGATCCACTACGACGACGGGTTCGCCCGAAGCAACGGACTGGACGGCATCATCATTCACGGCGCCCTCAAGAGCGCATTTCTAGGGCAGCTTGTAACCGACTGGATGGGCCCGCACGGACGGCTCAAAAAGTTATCAGTCTCGTACAGGGCGATGGACTTCCCGAACGATGACCTGGTCTGCCGTGGAACCGTCACCGACAAACGCGTCGAGGACGGGATCGGCATAGTCGAGTGCGAGATTGCACTCCACAACGGCGAGGGCAAGGCCACCACCCCGGGCAAGGCCATCGTCTCGCTACCGATGCGTGGGAGCTAATCACTGACAGTTCCGTGACCCCCGCGTCACCCATGCCGGGGACACCGCCGGGCTTTTTACGGAGCGCCACAGAACTTAAACCAGATCCGCCCGATTGCTACGAAACCCGGGCTTCCGAGGGAAAATATGAACCTGTTGCCAGATGATGAACGCGTACTCGACGGCAAAGTTGCGGTGGTTACCGGCGCCGGGCGTGGCATCGGCAAAGCGATCGCAGAATCGCTGGCCGCCCACGGCGCGGCGGTGATCGTCAACGACCTCGGCGTTAACGTGGACGGGACGACCCCCAGCGAGGGCCCCGCCTTTGACGTAGTTGAGGGGATCAAGGCGGACGGCGGCAGAGCTGCCGCCAACACCGACTCGGTCACCGAGATGGCGGGCGGTGAGCGGATGGTCCAGCAGGCGGTCGACGAGTTCGGCAGGCTGGACATCGTCGTCACCCCGGCCGGGATTCTTCGGGACCGGATGATCTTCAACATGACCGAGGCGGAGTGGGACGACGTGATCGCCGTTCACCTGAAAGGCACCTTCACCGTCGTCAAGCACGCCGGCATCCTGTTCCGGCAACAACGCTCGGGCCGGGTGATCACCTTCACCTCCGGCAGCGGACTGACCGGCAGCCCGGGCCAGGCGAACTACGGCGCGGCCAAGGCGGGCATCGCCGGGTTCACAAAGGTCGTCGCACGAGACCTCGGACGATACGGAGCGACGGCCAACGCCATCTCGCCTGCGGCGCAGACGCGTATGATCGCCACCATCCCGGACGCGCGACCAGACCGGAGCTCGCTGAACCTCGGGATGAGCAACCACCTTGCCCGCGGCGCAGGTGACGCCGAGGACATCGCCCCCTTCGTCTCGTACCTGGCTTCCGACTACGCCGCTGACGTCAACGGCCAGCACTTCTACGTGTCCGGCGGCACGGTCGCCCTCTGGTCACAACCGCGACCGGTGCGCACGATCTTCAACCCGGACGGTGAGTGGCAGACAGACCAGCTACAGGAACTCGTTCCCAGGCACATCGTCCAGGGCCTCACTCTGGAGCCTGCGAAGTTCTAACCACGCTGACTCAACTGAATTTCACGAGTGCTTTAAGAGGATCTACAACATGACAGAAGAGAACAGCACGAGGCTTGATGGCAAGGTAGCCATTGTTACCGGTGGTGGCCGGGGCATCGGACGCGGAGTCGTCCTGAAGCTCGCCAGCCTGGGCGCGAGGGTCGTCGTAAACGACATCGGCGCATCGCTCGATGGCGAGGGCCTCGACAACACACCCGCGCAGCAGGTCGTGAACGAGGTAGGAGAAAACGGCGGCGAGGCGGTCGCCAACTACGGCGATGTAACGAAGTTCGAGACGGGAGAAGAGCTGGTCCAGCAGGCGCTGGACTCGTTCGGACGGCTCGACATCGTGGTCACACCCGCCGGCATCCTGCGGGACCGCATGGTGTTCAACATGACCGAGGAAGAGTGGGACGCAGTAATAGCGGTTCACCTCAAGGGCACCTTCAACATCGTCCGCCCGGCGAGCATCGTGTTCCGCCAGCAGAAAAGCGGACGCATCATCACCTTCAGCTCAGTATCGGGACTGTTCGGCGCGTCCGGCCAGGCCAACTACGGCGCAGCAAAGGACGGCCTCGCAGGGTTTACCCGCGTGGTCGCCCGTGACCTCGCCAAGTACGGCGTCACCGCAAACTCGATCTCGCCGGGCGGCGACACCCGCATGACGGCGAGCGTGCCCGACACCACCCGTCGGCGCTGCGAGATCGGGTAGATGCCGGCAATCACCTTGAGCAGCGAGCTCTTGCCGGGGCCGTTGGGACCGACGATGCCGACCCGGTCGCCCGGTCGCGCGCTGAAGGTGACGCCGTTCAGGATCGGTATTTCGGCATCGCCGATCTCGAGGCGGCGCCGCAAGAGCATCTTTTTGAGTGATAGCTCCCGGTGGCTTATGTCCACACCCACGACCACGGCGTCTTCGATGTCGATGCCAATGGAATCGACGTTATGACCAGCGACATGGTGGGCCACTCGTTGAATATCAAGCCACTGCTGGACCCTGCCGTCGCGGGCAATGTAATAATGCCCCGAATTACCGGTACCTGAATCGGGATAATGGATGCGCTCGCCATACTCCCGGGCGACCGTCAGATCCGGCAACTCGGTACAATGAATGACGACCCGCGTTATGCTTTGTTTGCTCCTGCGATCGAGCTGGGTGGTGTAGGGCAGCAGGGT
>JADFRU010000137.1:0-5284 GCA_022561115.1 Chloroflexota bacterium
CGAAGGGGACGGCTTCGGTTTTGCGATCGGTCATGCCATCCTCACGTCGAGGCCGGCTTGCTTCATGAACGAGTGTGCCTTAATCGGGCTTTGATCGGTGAAGTGAAAAATGCTGGCCGCCGCCACAGCCGAAGCGTGGCCCTCGGTGACGATGTCCACGAGATCCTGTAGCGATCCCGCGCCTCCGGCGGCAATGACCGGGATCATGACGGCGTCTGCGACGCGCCGGACCGTAGCAACATCGTAGCCTTCCCGGGTTCCGTCACGCTCTACAGAAGTGAGCAGGATTTCACCGGCTCCGAGATCGGCGACTCGCTTCGCCCAGTCGACGACGTCCAGATCCGTGATGTTCCGACCCCGGTCGGTGGTGACCCGTTGAACCCCCCGATCATCAGCCGCGTGGTCGATAGAAACGACGATGCACTGGTCACCGAACTCCGCCGCCCCGGCGGCGATCAGGCCCGGGTCAGCGATCGCCGCCGTGTTGATCGAGATCTTGTCCGCGCCGGCGCGAAGCAACGTCTGGATATCCCCCACCGACTTCACGCCCCCACCAACCGTGAGCGGCATGAAACACTGCTCGGCGGTCTGCTGGATGATGTCGAGGAGGGTCGAACGCTGCTCTGAAGCCGCATGGATGTCGAGGAACAAAAGCTCATCGGCGCCCTGCGCCTCGTACACCTTTGCCGCAGTGATGGGGTGGCCGACGTCACGGTAGTTGCCGAAGCGCACGCCCTTCACGCAGCGGCCATCTGCGAGGAGCAACGACGGTATGAGCCGGATCTTGAGCATGAGATGTCCCGTGCCCTTCGAGGAAGGGCCGCGCTATGGACTCCAGTCCACCCAGTTCATGAGAAAGCGGAGACCGATGTCCTGGCTTTTTTCCGGGTGGAACTGTGTTGCGACCACGTTGTCGAACTGGACCGCCGCCACGAACTGCTCCCCGTAATCGCACCAAGCGGCTACAGGTCCTTCACCGCCCTCGTAGCCAAGCGCGTAGGAGTGAACGAAGTAAAAGACCGGCGCCTTTCCCAGACCCTTAAAAATTGCAGGCTCCGCGACCGGAAACACTTCGTTCCAACCGACATGCGGCAGGCGCAGGCCGTGATTCCGGGCGGGCAGCCGGTCCACGATTCCCCCGGCCCAGCCCAGTCCAGCGGTCTCCCCGCCCTCAAGACCGCGATCAGCCATCAGTTGCATGCCCACACAGATGCCAAGCGTCGGCTTTCCCGCAACCCGGACCTGTTCCGTCAGGCAGTCGACCAGACCGGACGACCTGAATTTCTTCATGGCAGCGCCAAAATTGCCCACGCCGGGTATCACTATGCGGTCGGCTGATCGCAGGACATCGGGCTCGGCCGTGACCACGACATCCTCGCCGATGGCGTCGAACGCCTTTGCGACGGAGTGCAGGTTGCCGCACCCGTAATCCACCACGGCGATCATGCGTCGTCCGTTAGCGGATTGAGGGGAGTCTTTGGGAACGGGGCGTTCAAATCACGTTGATCCTGATCCGGAAGCGGCTCACCGCGCTCCGTTTGATCCCAGTCGTGACTGTACGGCGCGACGGCCTGTGAAACGGCGATCCGGTTGAACTCATCTTCTGAGATTCCCGTGTAATCCAGGAACATGTCCAGGCTCGCCGGGCGTTTCCCGTCGTTCTCTAACGCCATCACGAGGCCCTCTTCCCGCTCCAGCCTGTCGTTGCGGATGTCGATACTCGCCAGGTGCGTCGTGCGGCCGTAACCGCGCTTGACGAACTTCAGGTAGTCGCGCACCCCCTGCAACCCGCACTCGATCTTCTCGTACGGATAGCCCGGGGCGACACCCTCCACCACGTCACCCTTCCAGCCAAGCTCCCGCTCGATTAGCTCCACCTGGCGTTTCACGTCCCACGGAATGTAGCTGCCCATGCAGATGGAGCGGGACCGGAGCTTGCGGAGATCGCGGACGTCCGGGTAGGTGAACGGCTTCAGGTCGCGCTCATCGACCTTCCCTTCAAGCATCCCCAGCATGTCCTCGGCGTTGATGCCAAGATTCACGTACCGGTTGAACCGGCGCTCGTCGACCTCCTCCGGCTCATCGTAGGAGTAGTAAGACGTGTACTCAGCGCTCGGCTCGCCCCAGATGATCAGCGGGATCTGGTACTTGATCGCCACATGCATCGGGTAGGCGAAGATCCCGGTGTGGCAGTGCCAGCAGAAATCGCCCTTCCGGCGAAGGGACTCACGCATCAAGTGCTGGACGACGCGCCAGTTGGGGCGGAAGTTCAGGTGGTCAACCCCCAGCTCCTTGAGCGTGCGTTCACGGTTTGCCAGCACCTGTGGCCGCATGAAACCGTGGTCAAAGGACACCACCAGCGGCTTAAGTCCAAACTCCTTCATCAATGCCCAGAGCGTGAACGTAGAGTCCTTGCCGCCGCTGAACGGCACGATGCAGTCGTAGTCGTACTTCCCGCGGTACTCCTCGATTATTTTCTCAAATTCAACGCGCTTGGCGTCCCAGTCGATCGAGCGCTTGATCTCCTGGTTGCGACAGACGTTGCACACCCCCGCCTCGTCGAAAATGATCGTCTCGTGCGTCTCTGGCAGCAGGCATCGGGAGCAGCGCTGAAGGTCATGGACGCCGCGTCCAGACGTTTCATTCTGTGTCAATTCGTATCGCCTGAGGTCCGGCCCATCATCACGAGGCCGGTGTAGTGATCGTCGAGCAAATACTGTGACGTCCGAACCCCCTCGGTCGTGAATCCGGCTTTCTCGAACGCCCGTCTCGATCCGGCGTTCTCCTCATACATACTGGCCGTGACTTTGTGGAGCCGCAACTGTTGGAACGCGAACTTGCACACAAGAGAGATGGCTTCCGTCGCGACGCCGTGCCCCCACGCCGACCGTTCTCCGATGATTAGCCCGATATCCCCGAACGAATGGCGCAGGTTGACCGGTCCGAGTTTGATATTCCCGATGTGGACCCGGGTGTCTAAATCGCAGATGGCCCACATATGTGAAAGGGGATCGCTGAGAACATCCCGTATGTATCGGCGCAGGTCGTCCTGGTCGTAGCTCGAGAAACGAGCCTCGGTGTACATGACGACACACGGATCGTTCATCCAGCGTGCATACGCTTCACCGGCGTCGTCGGGCACTAACGCACGAATCAGCACGTGCTCGCCCGTCAGCGTCGGCGGGACGGTGAGTTCGGGATCGTTTTTGTCTTGAACCGTCTTCACGTGACCTAAGCCCGCCGGAAGACGGGCTCAGCGGCCGGGCCTTCCAGCGCTTCCTCGATACGGTTTTCGTTCTTAGCATCCGCCACAACCTGCATCGATTCCCTGAGCGCCCGCAGCGTTATCTCGACATCCTCGTCGCTGTGTGCGTAGCAGATGTTGAACCCTACGAGATAAAGGATCCCGCGCCGCGCCAGTTCCTGTTGCAGCAGGCTTCGCAGCACGATCGAGTCCTCACCGGCGTCGTCCGTAAACGTCGCCACCGTGTGCGGCGGCAACCCCAGGCATGCGGTGTTCGCAGCCAGTCCCACTTCCCCGGCGATCGCGTTGTAACCGTCCTGAAGTCTTCGGCCGGTCTTCCACAACCGGTCGATCACCGGCTCGCGTCGCATCTTGTTTATCGTCGCCTTTGCGGCGGCCAGTGACACCGTCTCCCCGGCGAAAGTTCCCGAGTAGAACACCTCATCGAACACCTTCATCACGTCGGCACGGCCCACTACCGCGGAGATCGGGTACCCGTTGGCCATCCCCTTTCCGAAAGCGGCGAGGTCTGGTGTGACGCCGAAGTACGTTTGCGCACCGCCCAGGCTGACGCGGAAGCCGGTGATGATCTCGTCAAAAACCAGCAATGCGCCGTGTTCACGTGTGAGGTCAGCCACATCCACAAGGAAACCTTCCTCAGGCGCGACCACGCCCGTCGGTTCCATGATGACCGCCGCGAACTCTCCGGGGAACCTGTTGAAAAGCGCCTTCAGTGAACCCGGGTTGTTGTACTCAAAAGTGTGCGAGAGCGCGCTCACAGCAGCCGGCACGCCCAGGTCACGGGTTGTGGTGCCGATGTACCAGTCAGCCCATCCGTGATAACCGCAGATCGCCACACGGTCACGCCGGGTGAACCCGCGCGCCACGCGAATCGCCGCCGTAGTGGAGTCAGTCCCGCTCTTGCCGAAACGCACCATCTCGGCGCACGGAATCTCCTCGATGAGCATCTCGCTCACCTCGATCTCAAGCGGGTGTGGCAGCGAGTAGATCGTGCCCTCGGTGATCTGTGACTGGACGGCGGCGGTCACGTCCGGGTCGTTGTGACCCAGCACTACCGGGAGGAGCGACATCGGGAAGTCGATGAATTCGTTGCCGTCAACGTCCCACACGCGGCCGCCGCTGCCTCGCTCAATAAACGCCGGTGACACTCCACGCACGAACTGGTTCGGGTTCTTGCTGAAGGTCTGACTGACGCCCGGAATCACGCGATTCGCGCCCATTGCAATACTGCCCATCTTCGCAGTCCTCGTTTCCATTGCATGCGCATATAATACACTGGTCGGCGATTTCGTCGCATTCTTGGCCTGGGCATGGTCCAGAAAAGAAGGCCGGCGCCGGTGAAGAGGGCGGCCATGAGGATTAAGGCGCCAAAATAGCTGCCGGTGTTGTCAAAAATCCAGCCGGAAAGGACTGGCGTTGTGGAAGATAACAGGCTGTACACCAGCGTCATTCCTCCCAGAAGGGTTGCAAAGGCTTTGCGCCCGAACAAATCCCCAACAACAGCCAAGGCGCCGATACCGCTGCAATACCCCAGATGCACTAACTTGCCCGACGCCGGTAACCGCGCAATAGATGCGGTATGTGGAATTTGTTGGCCCGATCGAGGCGATAGTTGCGTTACTACTTATGCCCGGCTGGCCGCAATAGTGGTCGCGTTGGACGGGGGTGGTATTAACTTCCCTCGAGGGGGACGGGGCCGGCCGGGCATTTTTCTTCCTCGACCGATTACGCTCCGCGAAAAAATCGTGCGACATCATATTGACATTTGCCAATATTAAGCAATAATAATGGTGTGGAATATGACTCGCTAGCCATTGCGCGTCGGGCGGCGGAGTCCGTTGGCGCCCGGGTCCGGCGGCGTCGCAAAGAGCTTCGTTTGTCTCAGCAGGCGTTGTCGCGGTCCGCCGGGATCAACCAGGGTTTTCTCTCTCAAATCGAGTGCGGCAAGGCCAATCCGCGGCGCCACACTATTGACGCCCTCGCCATCGCCCTCGACCTGCCCCAGGGCGTCTTGATTGG
>JADFRU010000138.1:0-5235 GCA_022561115.1 Chloroflexota bacterium
GTTCAACTCCTCGATCACTCCGAGAAGTTCATCCTGGGTCACGTCTGCGGGAAGGTTGCGGGTCTCCGACCTCATCCCAACCTCAACCGACGCCCTTTCCTTGCCTCGAACATAGGTCGCGGACGCAGGGTCATCCCCCACAAGGACTACGGCCAGTCCCGGTTGCGGGTTGCCTGCAGCGATCCATTCCCGGACGTCCATGGCCACTTCAGCCCGGACCTTCTCGGCAATCGCCTTTCCGTCTATGCGCCGGGCGATCTTCTTTTCAGGAATGGGGGTCCTCCGTATATGGCGTTGCCGGGCGTATATGGCGTTGCCGGCGTATCTTGCGTTGCCGGGAGTGCTGGAAACTGTCCTGCATTAATTATCGGCTGTCGCGACATCCAGACGATGTTCCGGACAGCCGGATATCGAATTATCTGTCATGGCGCGCCCGGTTTTCGCGTTCCGGGCCACGCTTGCAGCGTTTTCGCAGGTGAGCATCGCGAGTCGCCTGTCTGGACAGACCGTTTCCCCGGCACGCGAAGTCACCCGTTGGGGGATCGCACGGCAATCTATAATCGCCCGGTCGCTTCGGCCACAGTTTCATCAGGCAGCGGCAAAGCTGATGAAGCCGGGATTTCGCCCCGGACGGGTCCGTGGGGACATCCAGACAGGAATGATTCCTTAAAGTGGAACAGGGAACGGGCTCAGGTTGTACGTCGGCATCGACATCATCGAGATAGAGCGGATCAAGCTCACGTTCTCGCGCTATCCCCGGAGATTTCTGGACAAGATCTACACGCCGGGTGAACAGGCCTACTGCCGCGGTCGCGCGCCGCAACTGGCCAGCCGTTTCGCCGCCAAAGAGGCGGTGATGAAGGCGCTTGGCACCGGCGTGCGCGGCGTTGGATGGCGTGATATTGAGGTCCAGCGCAAGCGCGGGCGTGCGCCCGAGATCGTCCTCCACAACCGGGCAAAGGCGCGCGCCGAGAAGATGGGAATCGTGCGTATCGCGATCAGCCTTTCACATTCCCGGGAATTCGCCATCGCCAGTGTTGTGGCTGTAACGGTCAAAACCGCAGAATCAGATAAAGAACCGGCGCAGGGATGAAACCCCGATGAAGATAGTCAATGCGCGGCAGATGCAGGAGATCGAGCGTGCGGCTGTTCAGGCCGGGGTCTCGCTCGACAGCTTGATGGAAAACGCCGGCCGCGCCATCGCTGATGCCCTGCGAGATCACCTGCCCACAGCGGGGAGCGGTCCGGCGCTGGTACTCGTCGGTCCGGGCAACAACGGCGGGGACGGCCTTGTCGCAGCGCGGCACCTTGCGGCCCGCGGGATATCGGTCACCGCCTACCTGTTCCTGGCGCGAGCCGCGGAAGACGAGAAGCGGGATCTTGCTGTAGAGGCCGGTGTGGAGATTGTCCACGCCTCCGAGGACACTGACCGGTCAAAGCTGGCAGCAGCGGCGGCCGGGGCGCGTGTGATCATCGACGCGGTTCTCGGTACCGGTCGCGCCCGGCCGATTGGACCGCCGATATCTGACCTGTTCGCTGTTATTCGAGAGCATTCGCGCAGCCAGATCGTCGCCATCGACGTGCCGACCGGCATGGCGACGGACACCGGCCATATGGACCCCAACGGTCTTGAAGCCGGTGAAATCCTGGTGCTCGGGCGGCCCAAGATCGGCCTTTTCCTTGAACCAACGGGCGCCCTGTTGCGGTTGCTGGACATCGGCCTCCCGGGTGGGCTGGACGCAAGAATAATGACGGAGCTAATGACGCCGGCCTCTATGGCGGCGATCATGCCCGTGCGTCCCCCGCGCTCGCACAAAGGCACGTACGGGCGGGCGCTGGTGATTGCGGGTTCCGAGAGTTACGTTGGCGCCGCCTACCTGGCGTCCGCCGCCGCCGGGCGTAGCGGCGCTGGTCTCGTCACGGTGGCGCTGCCAGACACCGTCTATCCGCTCGTCGCTTCCCGCCTGTCAGAGGCCACATACATCCCGCTCGTGGAGCAGGGCCGCAACGCGATAGATTCCGGGTTTGCGGCCGTTCAGGTCACGGACGCGGCGCGAATGGCGAGCGGCATGCTTATCGGTCCCGGCCTGGGCCAATCATCGTCCGCCGTGGAGTTCGTTCGCTCGGTACTGCTGGACCGGCTGGAAGGCCCGCGGCTGGTAATCGACGCGGACGGCCTCAACTCTCTGGCCACCGTGGGGGATTGGCCGAGTCGTGTCCGAGGACCGGCGATTCTCACCCCGCACCCGGGGGAGATGGCGCGCTTGCGAGGCTCGACGGTGCCCGACGTGGAACGTGATCGCGTGCACACCGCACAGTCCGCCGCTGAGACCTGGGGCCATGTGGTCGTCCTGAAGGGGGCGTGTACCGTCGTCGCACATCCGGACGGTCGAACTGCGATCAGCCCCTGGGTCAACCCGGGGATGGCGACCGGCGGCACGGGCGACGTTCTTGCCGGGCTGATCGTCGGGTTCCTGGCGCAGCATATGGATCCGTTTGAGGCGGCATCGCTCGGGGTATACGCCCACGGACTTGCCGGAGATATCGCCCGAAATGCAAACGGAGAGGCGGCGATGGTGGCCGGGGACGTGTTGAACTCGCTCCCGGCTGCGCTCAAGCGATTGTCGGACTGACCCCCGTTAACAGAGAGGAAACCGGCTGACCGCTGATATCATCGGCTCATCGTGGCAAAACTGCTCGCCGTTGACGTCGGCAACTCAAACGTCACCCTGGGCGCGTTCGAAGACGACCGCCTGCTAGCGACGTGGCGATTCGCCACCGACGTGCGGCGGACCGCGGACGAGCACAATCTCCTTCTGCAGGGGATGCTGCAATCCAAAAATGTGAATCCCGCAGACTACCCGTCGTCGGTGATGTGCTCGGTCGTGCCGCCGCTCACGAGCGCCATAGAAACATCGCTTGAGAATCTGCTTGGCGTCCCGCCGCTGGTCATCGGACGAGGAACACGCACCGGAATCAAGATCAACTATGACCGGCCGCAGGATGTCGGCACGGACCGTATCGCTGACGCTGTCGCCGCTTATCGCATCTATGGCGGACCCTGCATAATCGTGGACATCGGCACGGCGACGGTTTTCGACGCCATCAGCGCGGACGCTGAATACCTGGGCGGAGCGATCGCCCCGGGCATGACGCTCGCAGCCGAAGCGCTATACCGTGGCACGTCACAGTTGAAGCGGGTTGATCTCAAGGCGCCGGAGAAGGCGATAGGCCGCAACACCACGGACGCTATGCGATCTGGTCTCGTGTTCGGGTACGTGGGACTGGTCGAGGGCATGGTCCGTCGATTCGCCGCAGAATTGAGTCCCGATGATCCATCCGCCTGTCACGTGATCGGAACCGGAGGACTCGCCGGTATCGTTGCGGCGCAGTCAGACGTTCTCCACGAGGTGAACGAGGATCTGACGCTCATCGGCCTTCGAATGCTCTACGAAATGAACAGCGGGGAGTAGCCGGTGCCGACCATCCTCAACGGGAAGTCGATCGTCCTGGGGGTGACCGGGAGCATCGCTGCGTTCAAGGCCGCGGACCTGGCGAGCAAACTCACGCAGGCAGGGGCGGTCGTGGACGTCGTCCTGACGCGCTCGGCACAGGAGTTCGTGGGAGTCGCGACCTTCGCTGGTCTGACGCACAGGCCGGTTTCCACCGGGCTTTACGAGTCGAATTCCGAGTTGGGGATTGACCACGTCTCGCTCGCCCGTAGCGCAGACCTGATCTTGATCGCGCCCGCAACGGCAAACATCCTCGCGAAACTGGCGCACGGCGTTACGGACGATGTGCTCACCGCAACGGTGCTGGCGGGCTCGCAGCCGCTGGTGATAGCTCCGGCGATGGACGCCGGCATGTTCGACAGTCCGGCGACGCAGGCGAACGTGGAGACGCTGCGGGAGCGCGGGGTGCATTTTGTTGGCCCGGAGTCCGGGCGGCTGGCTTCAGGACTCGTCGGCAGAGGCAGGATGACCGAGCCAGCCGGGATCATCGGCCACGTCCGGGCGGTGCTCGGGGAAAGCGGTGACTTCTCAGGCCGTCGCGTGGTGGTGTCAGCGGGAGGAACCGAGGAGGCTATCGACCCGGTCCGCGTTCTCACTAACCGTTCATCCGGCAAGATGGGATATGCCATCGCAGAAGCGGCCCGGGATCGCGGAGCGGACGTGACACTGATCTCGGCGCCAACAGCGTTGCCCTCCCCGCCGTGTGTCACGCTCACGCCGGTATCATCAGCGCTGGAGATGCGAGACGCCGTACAGAGCGCGTGTGCCGATTCCGATCTGCTGATCATGGCCGCTGCTGTAAGCGATTACCGGCCCGCTGACCCGTCTGACCAGAAGATCAAAAAGTCAGGCGGCGAATCCCTGGTAATCGAGCTGATCCAGAACCCGGACATCGTCGCCGGGGTCAAAGGGGAGAGGCTGATCAAAGTGGCTTTCGCCGCCGAGACGAACAACGTCATCGCCAACGCCCGGGCCAAGCTGCTCGCAAAGGGGGTGAGCATGGTGGTCGCGAACGACGTATCGGCCGAGCATTCCGGGTTTGGAACCGACACGAACGCGGTTACCTTCATCTACCCGGATCGCGAGCCTGAGGAGATGCCCTTGATGGACAAGTTCGATGTCGGCAACGCGTTGCTGGACAGGGTGCTGCCGCTTCTCCCATAGTTTTTCAAACAATCAGTAATCAACTACCCGATTCATCCGCCCTGATAATTCGCCCGGCAATTTGCCGAATAATTTGCCCAACAATCTGGAGGATTCAAACACATGCGCATGTACTGGAAAGAACGCCCCAAGGGACTCGACCTGACCCTGCTCACAGATGAAGGCGAAGAGATAAACCTGGGCGGCGTTCGGTCGATGAAACGCGGTATCCAGGCGATTGCCGCAACGCGCGGGTACGAACCCGGCCGGTCTGTGAAGGGCCTCGGCTCCCTGGACGAGGGCAAAGAGTTCGTGCTCCAGTTCCAGCCCTGGCGCGAGTACGTTTCTGACGACCTTGAGGTGGAGTCGGAGATCGTCAAGGCGGAGTGACCTCGTCCGGCACGGACCCGGATGCGGGGAGGTGAGTTAGCGGCGTTTTCTCCAGCGTATCGAGAACGACTCCCGGAACCGAACCCGGGACTGGCCACCTGGCCGGACACCGAATCGTGAGCCCGGACATCCAGTCGCACAGGGAGAGAGCTTCTTGGCTTACTCAGCGATCAAGTCCTGGCTCGACAAC
>JADFRU010000139.1:0-5219 GCA_022561115.1 Chloroflexota bacterium
AGCGCAACACCGCAGGAGGTTCTCCTGTGGGCGCAAGAAGAGCTTGGAGACGATGTTGCACTGATGTCCAGCTTCGGGCTGGAGGACATGGCGCTGCTTGACATGTTCTGGAGGATCACGCCGGACGCCAGGGTTATGACGCTGGACACCCAGAGGCTGCCGACCGAGACGTACACGTTGTTTGACCAGGCAACGGCGCGCTACGGGATCAAGATCGAGGCGTTCTACCCGGACATGGGCGCTGTGCGGGAGATGGTGGAGGAGAGCGGGTACAACCTGTTCTACAGAAGCGTTGAACTCCGGAAGACGTGCTGCGCCGTCCGCAAGGTGGAACCGCTCGGGCGCGCCCTGAGGTCTGTCGATGGATGGATCACCGGGTTGCGGCGCGATCAGGGCATGAATCGGAACGACATCGGCATCGTCGAATGGGACGCCGATCACGATGCCTACAAGATCAACCCGCTGGCCAACTGGACGTTCAGCCAGGTACAGGAGTACATCGCAGAACATTCCGTGCCATACAACGAGTTGCACGACAAGGGCTTCCCAAGCCTGGGTTGCGCGCCGTGCACCCGTGCGGTCAGGCCCGGTGAGGATATCCGGGCCGGTCGATGGTGGTGGGAGGGAAACCCGGATGCCAAAGAGTGCGGGCTACATATAGTGGAAGTAGCGACGCAGTGACCAGCGTTATGAAGGTGACTACAACGAACGGATCGGTTCTCCCAGATGCGGGCCAGCTCAGCGCGCTGGAGTCCGAATCGATACACATCATTCGCGAGGGCATCGCCGAGTTCGATCTTCCCTGCTTTCTTTTCTCCGGCGGGAAGGACTCGATCGTCATGCTTCATCTTGCGATGAAGGCTGTCGCGCCCGCGCATCTGCCGGCCCCGGTGGTACACATCGATACCGGACACAACTTTCCGGAGGTGATCGCATTCCGGGACAGGGCGGTGGAACGGCTGGGCGTCAAACTGATCGTCGGTTCCGTGCAGGCGGCGATCGACGACGGCAGAGTTTCTGAACGTCCCGATGCCGGACCGTCACGGAACCGCCTCCAGATCCCGGTGCTGCTGGACACCATCCGCTCCAACAGGTTCGACGCGGTGTACGGCGGGGCGAGGCGGGACGAGGAACGGTCCCGGGCCAAGGAACGCGTCTACTCGTTCCGCGATGACCAGGGCCGATGGGACCCGAAAAACCAGCGGCCTGAGCTGTGGAGCCTGTTCAACGGCTTCATCCACCCCGGACAGCACATCAGGGTGTTCCCCATCTCCAACTGGACGGAGCTGGACGTCTGGCAGTACATCGCCGACCAGGAAATCGAGCTTCCATCGATCTACTTCGCCCATGAGCGCGAGGTGTTCGAGCGCGACGGCATGCTTATGGCCGTCTCCGAGTTTCTCCAGCCAGAGCCACATGAAACGGTCACGACAAGGTCTGTACGTTTTCGCACGGTCGGCGATATGACGGTGACGGCGGCGGTTCCTTCAACCGCGACAACGCTCGACGAGGTTATCGCCGAGATCGCGGCCACGCGCACGTCCGAACGTGGCGCCAGCCGCGCCGACGACCGAACGTCCGAGGCAGCGATGGAAGACCGGAAGCGCGAGGGCTATTTCTGATGGAGCTGTTACGACTCGCGACAACGGGCTCGGTGGATGACGGAAAGAGCACCTTGATTGGAAGGTTGCTTTACGACTCAAAGGCCATCTACGACGACGTTCTCAAGTCAACCGAGGAGGTCAGCAGACGGCAAAACGGTGAGTATCTGAATCTTGCGCTTCTCACGGACGGCCTGCGGGCCGAGCGTGAACAGGGCATCACGATTGACGTCGCGTACCGCTACTTTGCCACGCCAAAACGCAAGTTCATCCTCGCAGACACTCCGGGCCATTTTCAGTACACGCGGAACATGGTCACCGGAGCGTCCACCGCGGACCTGGCGCTGATTATCGTTGACGCCCGCAACGGCATCGTGGAGCAGTCCCGCCGTCACGCCGTGATCGCCTCACTCCTGGGGATCCGGCACATGGTGGTGTGCGTGAACAAGATGGATCTCGTCAACTACAGCTACGACAGCTTCGCAACGATTCGTGACGAGTTTCGAGAGCTTCTTAACAGGCTCAACGTGGCTAACGCCCACTTCATCCCGATCTCCGCCCTGAACGGCGATAACGTGGTGAACGGATCGGACGCGATGCCGTGGTACTCCGATGGGCCGTTGCTCGATTACCTGGAGCGGGTTGACGTGTCAGAGAACTCCGGGGACCACCCTCTCCGGTTGCCAGTGCAGTACGTGATCCGGCCGATGCGCCACGAGTATCACGAATACCGGGGTTACGCCGGCACTATCGCTGACGGAACCGTCATGGTCGGCCAGGAGGTCACGGTGATGCCCTCAGGCAAATCCACGCGTATCACGGCCGTCGAGACGCCCGGCGGAACGGTCGATCACGCATCCGGGCCGACGGCGGTTACCGTGCGACTGGCGGACGAGTTGGACGTCTCGCGCGGGGACATGATCTGCGCGCGGAACGGCTACCCGAGTACGGACCGGGCGTTTGACGCGACGATCTGCTGGATGAGCGATGAGACGCAACTCCGGCAGGGCGCAACCCTGCGTATCAAGCACACGACCCGCGTCGCCACGGCAAAGATCACCAGCCTTTACTGTGGGATAGACATCAATACGTTGTCCGCACAGTTGGACTGCACAGCCCTGAAGCTCAACGAGATCGGCCGCGTATCCATCCGCACAAGCACACCGCTTGTCTGGGATGACTACACGTACAACCGGAAGACGGGAAGTTTCATCCTGATCGACGAGTCGACCAACGAGACGGTCGCCGCCGGGATGATAGGCAGTCCCGGGTTCGGCGATTTCCAGGGCCTTTAGCACCGGGTGCTCCCGGGTTAATCACGCGACCGGCAGACCGGCGATCTACCGGTCGCGTGATCGACACTTCATGACACGGGGATCGTGGAGATCACGCGAACGCGTGTCCCCGGAGCAGTATTACGGGCGGCAGACCTCGTGACGCGGGGATCGTATAGATCACGCGGTCTCGGGTCCACGGACGGCGGACGCTTCGGGCCGGGAAGGCATGTGAGAGTCGTTACGCGTAGGCGCACTACGCGCGAACCGCCAACGTCCATTGTGTAGACAGCCCGATGTGTCAACCACGCTGCGGCCTTTAGCTTTGAACCTAGATGCCGCACGCGATCATCCCGGCCGACACCCTGACCATCTGGGGCGCACTTGCGCGTGAGCGCCATTGCTTCCCGTGGGAGCGCGCGTCCCGGCGTTGGCGAACATGCGGGACCGGGACGGGCGTCCGATGACCCGGCGAAACTGGATCATTGTTCCGGCGATG
Source organism: Chloroflexota bacterium (assembly GCA_022561115.1). GTDB lineage: Bacteria > Chloroflexota > Dehalococcoidia > Lucifugimonadales > Lucifugimonadaceae. Next base: position 3,375 of record JADFRU010000139.1, read on the forward strand.
CTATCGGCCGCTTCAGCCGTCGGGATCGTCGCTCTATCCGGAAGCGTGGCAAATCCGGCCGGGTTGCTGCTGTTGCCCGTCGTGGCCGCGGCGGCCCCATTTCTTGCGCTACCGCTGGCCGTGGTGTTCACGATCTCCGCAGCGATCACACTGGGTGGCGCTTACTGGATCAACGGTGGAGCAGACGGGGTGGCCCGCATAGCGGTGGAGGCGCCGTTGATCGTGGTTGTCGCCGTTATCGCCCGTTACGTCGCGTCGCGTCTCCAAGCCCGTGCGGCAGAGCGGCGCCTGATGGAACGTATCCGGAAGGCGTCAAACTCCAGCGCACTCCTCGACCGCGTATATGAAGACATCTACCAGGCGTTGAAGGACTGGCTGCCTATCGACCGGTTCGCCATTGTGACCGAACGGCCCGGCGGCGACGAACTGGAGGTGGCTTACGCCTCCGGGGTTCCGGTCTTCCGCAGGGGCACCGGCGATATCGCTCCGCTGGTGGTTGACGAGGATGGCTGGCGTCCTATCGGCGATGGCCGTGTGCAGATGCTGGCGAGTGGCGGGATGCGTCCGGAGTCAAACACCTCTTACCTGGGCGCAGGCCTCAGGTCTGGACTTCGGGTCCAGCTCGGCAGCAGGGCCAACCCGACGGGGTATCTCGAACTCCGCAGCAAACGGCCGAACGCTTTTTCCGAACGTAGCGGGGAGTTGCTCGCGCTGGTGGCGAGTGAAGTGTCGTTGACGATCGACAGCACACGCTACCACTCGCAGGTGGTCCGGGTGGGCGAGGAGCGCGTGTCCCGGATGCGCCTGGACGCTGAGAACGAGGTCCTGGAAGAGACACGCCGCCGCCTGGCGTCCATGAACGAACAGCTTGAGGCGCAAAACGAAATCATCCGGCAGTCACGAGAACGGCTGGTCAACGCCGATGAGGCGGCCCGCCGGTCGATTGCGGAGGAGCTCCACGGGCCGGTCCAGACGAAGCTTTTCATGACATGGCACGCGCTGAGCGTGGTGCGGGATGAGATGGATCAAGACGGGTTTGATATGAAAACCCTCGCCGCGTCGTTAGACGAAGCGCTGGAGCAACTGGACCGTGTCCGCGAGGAGGATATCCGGCTCCTATCGCACCGGCTGCATCCAAGCATCGTGAGGGTCAGCGCTCTGGCGGGGTTGCGATCTCTCCAGGAGTTCTACGAGTCAACGGTCCCCGTCTCGCTGGATATCGGGGCGGAGATCGAGGCGCTGGAGCCGCCGGGAGCCAGCCGGATCCCGGAATCCATCAGGCTGGCCGTGCACCGGGTGGCCGACGCCGCCCTGGCGAACGTGGTAAAACGAAATGCGCCCATGAGGTTCACTCCCCATGGGCGTATCGCTTTGTTTATTTAGCCCAAAACAGGCCACTTTTGGGCTAATACTATTGACAAAAGGCCTTTTTTATGGTATAAAAGCGAGTCCGAGGCGAAAACTCTATAACTTCCAAGCCTTTTCATAAAACAGTCCTCCGGCTGGCCCGGCTTTTTTTTCGTATCCTTCATAACCGTGCCTGGGCTGAGCGGCCCCTTTTATGTGCTCTGTCGTCTTATTGGACATGAACCTGGAGTGGTGTTTGTTAGACATTTTGACTGGCTGGATAGTCGGCGATCTTTCAACCAATGCGAGGATATTCACAGCCCTGGCGCCGGCCTTGGCAGGGCTGATGCTGGTCATTTTTGTGGCGCTGAGTTACTCGCTGCGTGTGCGTTTCAAGGGTCATTATTTTGACCCGGATCTCGAAGCCAAAACCACAGGGCCCCTGGTAGGGCGCTGGATGCGCATGGGCTTTGCCTGGGCCATCCAGCCCGTGTGGCG
>JADFRU010000140.1:0-5210 GCA_022561115.1 Chloroflexota bacterium
AAGGTAATACTCGGAGCCCCACGGAAGTTCATCGAACGTCCACTCGATCCCGTATTTTGCCCCGGCCGCGTCCAGAACCTTCAGTGCCTCGCCGACGACTTCGATACCGATTCCATCGCCCCTGATTACGGCGATCCTGTGCTTGCTCATTTATCCACCTTTTCTGGTGATTTTTGTTGTCCTGTTATCCGGGTTGCCCGCCCGAGCGTTTCTCGATCGGGATGATTGTCGCCGCTATATCGAGATCCGATAGCCCGCTGTCCCGGCCCTCGAACAGGATGTCAGCGGCGGCGCGCCCGGTTGGCATCGAGAGCTTCATATCGTCAGCCATAGACATGATGATGCCGATGTCTTTTATCAGGTTTCGCATCGCTGCGCCGGAGTTCTCAAAATCGCGATCCGCCGTAATCGGACCGGACCGGCCTACCATCGCGCTGCCGCCAAAACTCTTCTGCAACAGGTCCGTCGCCTTTCGGATATCCACCCCGGCGCTGTTTGCCAGGTTGAACGCTTCCGCCGCAGCGACGGTGTGGACGCAGGTCAGGAGCTGATTGATCAACTTCATCGCCGTGCCCGCCCCGTTCTCGCCAAAACGGACGACGTTCGTGCCCATCATCTCGAACTCGGTGCGTGTCTTTTCGAAAGCGGTCTCATCTCCGCCGACCATTATTGACAGCGTCCCCGCCTCCGCGCCGGTAGGCCCCCCGGAGATTGGAGCGTCCAGGAATTGCACCCCTGAACCCTGCGCTCGCTCCGCCACTTTCCTTGAGAGTCCCACGCTTACCGTGCTGTGATCGACAACGATGGCGCCCGGTTTTACGTTCGCGAACACTCCGTCATCACCCATCAGGATTTGTTCACACGTACCCTCGTCTGGCAAACACACGAGAACCAGGTCGCACGCGGACGAGAGCTGCGCCACGCTGGTCGCCGCTTCAGCGCCCATTTCCGCAAGTTTCCGCACGACTTCCTGGCTGCGGTTGTGGACCATCAGCCCGGCCCCGGCGTTCAGCAGGTTGACCGCCATCGGGCGTCCCATGTTTCCCAGTCCAATGAATCCGACCTTTATCGCGGGCATGACATGATGGCTTGTACCTCTGTGATACCTGGTGGAGAGTTGCGAAGCGCTCGGCAGCAATCGTGGGTCAAGTAACTATCTCAAAAACTTTCACCGTGTAAGCATGAACACCTCCAACGGCCAACGCATCGTAGGGGCCGCTGACTACCGGCCCGGGCGGTCCGGTGGGCATGGAGACGACCAGTCGTACAGGAGAGGACCGGTAGTCATTCGCCCCTACGGCGTAGCTGTGGAACGGTCTCGAAAGCTGCCTTCCGGTGCGAGAGAAGGTTTTGAGATAGTTACTGAAGCGAGAAGGCCAGATCAGGCCCGTTAAAAGTGGCAGCGATTATATACTCCGGGCCCGGTCCACCCGGTGCATTCGGTTCACCGTGGGCCATCGAGCGACCCGTCCACTGAAACCCGGAAATGGGGAGTCCATGTATGGCGATCCTGCGCTTCGATGAGCAGACCACGCGAGAGTCGCGGCCCGGCGTGGCCGGCCGTGCCATCGGCGGCCCGGCGACCGGCGCAACACAGCTGAGCGCCGGGCTGAACACTCTCGCCCCCGGGGCGTTCATCGACTACCACTCGCACCCCGACGCCGAGATCATGCACTACGTGATCGAGGGCGATGTCGAATGCGTGCTGGACGGACATCGCGTCTCGCTCCACGCGGGCGACGGAGCGCTGGCCCCTGTCAACGTGAAACACTCGTTCGAAAATCGTAGCGGAGCGCCCGTGCGCTTCATAACCGCGAGCACAACGATCGGCGCAGGTCGCGAGGCGCATGAGCCTGACCCGCCGAGCCACGGACCGTTGCCGAAATACATCGTGTTTGCGGAGGACGTGGTTCCAACGTATCCCTGGCCCGGGACAGAGCGGTTTGACCCGATGGACGCCGGTTTTGGCTCGTCAACGCTGCTCTTCAGCAAGGGCGTGATCGCTCCCGGCTCGGTCGCCCCCGCCCATTTTCACCCGGAGACGGAAGAGTTCATGTACTGCCTGTCGGGCGAGTTGATGGCGATGTATAACGGTGAAGAGATACCGCTCCACGCCGGAGATATGTTCCTGGCCGAGCCCGGCGCCCACCACACGATCTTTAACGCCTCACGCGAGACCGCTGTCTTGATCGCCATCCATCCGACCACGGCCCCGGTGCGGGAGCCGGTCGACTGGACGCCATCGACTCCCCTTCCCGCCATCCCGGCAAGCTGACCGTTTCCCCTATCCAGTGACCGGAGCTGTTTTGAATGTCAATCCTCCGCCTCGCAGACCAGAAAATAACTGATCCCTACCCGGGAGTCAGGCAACGAACGGCCGCAGGAGCGGAGACAGGCGCCACCCAGCTACGCGTCTTTGACGCGGTGATACAGCCGGGCGCGGCCGTGCCCTACCACGCGCACTCAAATACCGAGGCGACTTACTTTGTGGTCGAAGGGGATCTCGCGGCGGTGGTGGACGATCACCGGGTTGACCTGAGCGCAGGGGACCTGGTCCTGGCGCCTCCGGGAGTGGGACACGGGTTCACCAACAACGGCAACAGCCCCGCTCGCATCGTGACAATGTTCCCCCACACCGACCCGGCGACCACGCACATGGAACCGGCGGACGCCCCGGCGGGAGGCGATCTGCCGCCATACGTGGTGTTCCGGAACGACATCCAGCCGTGGACGCCGTGGGAGCGGTGCACGCGCTACGACATGATGAACCAGGAACGCGGGGCGCTATCGACAGCGTTCAGTGAACTGGTGTTCCAGCCCGGCTCAATGGCGCCGCCTCACTACCACCCGGAAACTGAAGAGGCGATGTACTGCATCGCCGGCTCATTTGTTGCGATGTACGGCGGTGAGGAGATTCCTCTCGACCCGGGAGATATGTTCGTCGCGGAAGCGGGCGTCCGGCATACCGTGTTCAACGCTTCTAATGAAGTCGCCGTGCTTCTTCCGCTCCACCCCACCGTCGTTCCGGTCCGGGAGCTGGTTGACTGGACGCCGAAAACCGCTCTGCCCGCCTGAACGATCAACCCTGCCTTGCGTCCAGGCCGGCCCGGTTCTTGACGTCTCCCGCCAGGAATGACAGAACGTTATCGACCACCATGTCCAGGCTCGACGCCAGGGCAGCATCGGTCGTGCTGGCGGTGTGAGGGGACAACAGGGCGTTTGGCAACGTACGCAGCAAACTGCCTGCGGAGAGCGGTTCCGACTCAAACACGTCCAACCCGGCCCCGGCCAGTGCGCCATCCCGTAACGCCTCTTCCAGGGCAGCCTCATCGATCACGTCCCCGCGTGAGGTGTTGATCACGAACGCACTCGGCTTCATCTGCGCCAGCTCCGGCGATCCGATCAGGTGGTACGTCTCCGGGGACCCTCGCAGGTGTAGCGAGATCGCATCTGACGTCGTGAGTAATGTCGATAGCGGGACGAACTCCAGCCCCGTGGTTTCCGGGTTGTAGCGCTCGGGATGGAATGTCCATGCGATCACGTGCATCCCGATCCCGCTCGCTATCGCCGCCATCTGCTGGCCAACCCGTCCCGCACCGATGACGCCGAGCGTCTTGCCATGAAGCTGGGTGATCATCCCGCGCGGCCATTCGCCCTGATGAATCCGGTAGTCGAGCTGCCGGACTCGATGCGCTATGGCGAGCAACATCGCAAGCGCGTGCTCGGCCACAGACTCGGTCGCTATGCCCGGCGTGTTGGTTACGGTGATGCCGAACCGCTGTGCGCTTTTCAGATCTATGTGACCGACGTTAGGTCCCCAGACGGCCAGGTGCTTGAGCCGCCCGCAGCGCGACAACACGTCATAATCGAATCGCGTGGATGATCGAATGTTCACCACCGTGTGCGCCGTGGCGATACGCTCGACGATCTCGTCGACGCCCGACGGCAGGCTGTCAAACAGCTCCATCTCAATATCTGGGGCCAGGCGAAGGCGCACGTGTGCCGACGTGTCGCTTACCACCGGGGGCGAGTCGTCTATAACTACCAGTTTGACCAAATGCGCGTACCCGGAACCTTCTCGTTTTTCTCAACGCCGGACCTGCGCCCCGGCACATTCCGCACCGTTGCGGTCACGATGCGGGAGTTCGTATTTATGCGTGCTAACATACCGCCGCCCTGCGGGTGACCGAATGGTTGCCGGTCAGTCTCCGGCCCCTTACCGGTCTTGCGCGCAGAGTTATCTTCTCCGAAATTCCAATTTATTCCAAGATTTGCCGAGGTCCCGTTGCTACAGATCTCCGCGTGCGCATGGGCGCTATCGACATCCCCTACCCGGTCGCTGGACCGCGTCAGGCTGGCCGGATTTGAAACCGTTGACCTGAGGCCGGACTGCTGGGACGGGATCAATGGCGAGGCCGATATCGCGGATCGCGGATTGAAGCTGGGCTGCTTCGGGCTTCTCGGAGGACCGTTGACCGGCGGCCTGTCGCTGGACGACATAACCGGAGAGCGGGCGCAACCGGTGCTCGATTACCTGTACGGAGTGATCGACAGGGCCGGTGTGCTGGGCGCGGACAGGGCTTACATGATCACGCCGATGAGTTACCCCGATGATGACGCACGGTATCTGTCGTCCATCAGGTCGCTCGCAGACCACGCGTCGGCCGCCGGTATCAAGCTCTGCCTGGAACCGACCCCCGGCCGTTCGCTGCACAACGACGCCGCCTGCCTGGAGTTCGTCCGGAAGACGGAGCACGAGAACGTTCACGTGCTGGTTGATTTCGGTCACTGCTTGATTACCGATGAAGTCCCGTCAGAGAGCATCCGGAACGCCGGGGATCGCCTGGGTTACGTTCACATTGACGATAACCACGGTGTGAACGATGACCATGTGGCGCTTTTTGACGGGATACTCAAGGCGCCGGTGATCGAGGATTTTCTCGACACGCTTGTCTCGCTGCCCTACAACGGGGGCCTTGGCATCGAGTTCAAAATCACGACGCCGTCACCGTTGTCGGCCCTCGTGCAGGCGCGTGACTTCATTCGTGAATGGGAGTTGCGCCGGGGAGTCCCGGCCTGATCGGACGGTAGAGAAGCCGGACCTGCCGATGGCCAGGAGCCTGCAGTGAGTTACTCGGATGCAGGTCCCCTCGTTACCAGCGCCACGATCGTGGATTAGCGACGTTCTGCGCACATCAGCGGGCACCGGG
>JADFRU010000141.1:0-5209 GCA_022561115.1 Chloroflexota bacterium
CCGAAAGCCTCGTGCCTTCCGAAGTCCGCTCGATCACCACGCTTACCTCGTCGCCCTCGTTGGAGGCGTGGACGGCATTGGACAGCAGATTGCTCACCACCTGGCTGATCATCACGCGGTCTGCGGTTACCGCAGGCAGGCTCTCCGGCGAAACGGAAGTGAGCTTGACGCCCGCCCTCTCCGCGATGGGGCGGATACGTTCCAGCTCTTCGATGACGATGTCCGGCAGGCTTATCGGCGCGAGGTGCATCGGCGCCTGTCCCGTTTCCAGGCGGGACAACTCGAGCATGTCGGAGATCATCACCTCCATCCGGCGAACGTTGTCGTCGATGTGGTCGAGGAACCCGGATGCCGCCTCGGGATCGTTCAGCGCTCCCAGTTGCAGGGTTTCTGCGGATGCTCGTATCGCCGCCAGCGGAGTGCGCAACTCATGTGATGCGTTTGATACGAACTCTGAGCGCGTCACGTCCACCCGGCGCAGTTCTGTTAGATCGTTGAGGAGAACAAGCGCACGGCTCCTGTCGCGCACCGGTTCATCGCCGGAGGATTCGCTGGTCAGCGGGATGGCCACAACGTTGAGGAATCTCCGCGAGCCGAGAAGTTCCACCTGGCCCTGGGTAAGTTTGCGTTCCGTTGCACATACGGTGATGACGCGGAGCACTTCATGATCCCGGTTCAGTGTCACCATGCGATCGCCCGGTCGGAACTCCGGTGGGGCGTCGAGCATTGTCAGTGCCGCCGGGTTCGCCAGCTCAACGATCCCGTCTTCATCCACGACAAGGACGCCGTCCGTCATCGTGTTGAGGATCGAAGAAAGCCGGATACGCTCCGAGCCCTCGAATTCAAGGGCCACCCGGAGCCTGGCGATCAACTCGTTGAGGGTGGCCGATGCTTCCGCGACTTCCGGCGGGCCGCCCACGCGCGCCCGCGCCGTGTAGTCGCCATCGACGGCGCGTCGGCCGACGGCTGCCAGCCGTGCGACGCCACCGGCGAGCCGCCCGGCCATGATCCATGACGAGGCAAGGCCCAGCAGAGACACAGTTACGACCACGGTGATTACCGGGGTGGCGTCTCCAGAGGCGCCGCTCGCCGTCAGGCCGACAAGCGCGCTAGCGGCCGCCGTAAGCCCGGATGCCGCCAGCGTAAAGCGCGCCTTCAGGCTGAGTTTCTTCATTACGTTCCCGGCGTACCGGGCGGGATGCCGGAAATCATGGCTCGAACCTGTAGCCAACGCCGCGGGTGGTCACCAGACGGGTAGGGTGCGACGGCTCTCGCTCGATCTTCATCCTCAACCACCGGATGTGGACGTCCACCGTCCGGGAGTCACCCAGGTAGTCGTATCCCCAGACGTCGGTGAGCAACGCATCCCGGGTGAACGGATGGCTCGGATGGGACGCCAGGTAGGCCAGTAGATCGAACTCGCGATGCCGCAACTCTACAAGTTGCCCGTCGACGGTAACCTGGCGCCTGCCCAGGTCTATCGTGAGGCCGTCGAACTCCAGGATCTCGTCGTCATCCCGGTGGGCCACCTCGGCGCGATCCATCTCGACCCGTCGCAAATTTGAGGCTACGCGTGCAAGCAGTTCGCGCATGCTGAACGGTTTCGTGATGTAGTCGTCAGCGCCCACCTCAAGCCCGACGACGCGATCAAGTTCCGTGTCCCGTGCGGTGAGCATGATGATCGGCACGACGGACCCACCCTGGCGTAATGCGCGACAAATATCGAGCCCGCTCATCCCGGGCAACATCAGGTCAAGAATGACGAGGTCAGCTTTGGACTCACGGACGAGTTCAAGCCCTTCCGATCCGTCTTCCGCCGTGCCGACGTCATACCCCTCCGACACCAGGTTGTACCGGAGAGCCTCGCGTAACGCGGGATCGTCCTCGATGATCACGATTCTGCGATTGGGTGAAGTCATGCCTGCACTGCTGAAATCTGCGGTCCCGGTCCGCTGTCCGGTTCCCGGCCGGTAGCCAGATCATCGCATAGCGGCGCTCGCGGCTTAACGCTACGGGGCAGGTCGATTATGCGTAAATCGCATCTTCCTTGAACGGATACAGAGGCCGCCTGCGATGCGGGTAGCCAAATGGACGCCAGGTTTGCCGAAGCCGTTCCCGGTGAATTGACGAGGATTATTTCTGCGGCGATCGGCTTGTGCGCCGGACACGGTGACGTCACCCCGTTTGCCACGATGATCTTGCACTCTTCCGCCCGGACTGCCTGCCCAGGTGTTGTCCCCGGCGTCCAGCGGCACTATCGGCCCCGTCTCGCGTTGATCCCGTACCGGAGTGAGTCTTCGGGACATCCCGGGTTTCTCGGCGAAAGCAGGGGCCGCGCCCATAGCGCGCAACGTGTTCGCCGCCGTGACCGACCGCCTGTCGCAGCTTTACTACGCCGATGTTGAGGCCGCTCGAAGCCGGGACGCTGAATGAGCGTCCCGGCTGAATCCAGCGTTTAGCTCTTGTAGCCGGAGAAGCGCGCCACCTTTCGCGGCGAGATGATATCTCGCACGCCCGGGTTGACGCCCGCCATTGACCACTCACCGCGCAGCATGCTTGCCGCATTCTGGCCCGCCCGTATCCGGGAGAGCACGGCGGAACGTGTCGAGCCGCCGGCGGCGTGTGGAGTCGTGACCACGTTCGGCATCGTGCGGAGGGGGTTGTCCTCCGGGGTCGGTTCGGTCGCGAAGACATCCAGCCCGGCGCCGGCGATCTCGCCCGTCTGAAGCGCCTTGATCAGGGCGACTTCGTCCTGCACCTTGCCGCGACAGGTGTTTATGAAGAAGGCGGTGTTCTTCATCGCCTTGAACTCCGCTTCTCCAAACAACTTGTCGGTCTGCTTGTTGTGTGGGACGTGGACCGTCACGTAGTCCACCTGGCGAAGCAACTCAAGCAGATCGTGGGCCTGCTCTACGTTGTGCTCTTTTGCGACCCACGGCGAGACCCACGGGTCGAACACGATTGTGCGCATGCGCCAGCCGGACATCTTGCGGTTGACGGCCCTGCCGATGTTGCCGAATCCAACGATACCGAGCGTGGCTTCATCGATAGGCGTCCTGCGGGCGAGCATCTCGCGATCAGACCAGTTGCCTGACGACATGACGCGGTCAGAGAACGTTATCTGGCGGGCAACGTCCAGGATCAAGGCGCAGGCCTGGTCCGAGACCTCCTCTGCGCACATGCCGGCGCCGTTCGCCACCATAATCCCGTGCTCGGTCGCCGAGTCGACGTCCATGTGGTCAAACCCGTGCGAGTACACGATCACACCGGCGCCCTGTTCCATCTCGCGCAGCACCGGGTCCTGCATGGCGTAACCGCGGGCGAGTACGACCGCTGCGTCTTTGACCGCCTCGATAGCTTCGCCCTCGCTCTCCGGGTTGACCTGGATGATTTCAACATCCATACCCTCAAGCTCGGCGCGCTCGTAGGTAAGGGGGTCATCTTCCGGACCCAGGAAGACAACTTTTCGCCGTACGTCTTCGGTAACCATCTTTATAGGGCATCCTTTGGAGGCTGTGTGTTCGGTTTCGGCTTATCGCAGATGCGTTTTCCGGGAGCCATAGGAGGATCGGGCGACGCGTGATGCGCGCATTATTGCGCCCGATCCACCCGCTGTTCAAGCTGGAGGCCCGGGGTTCGTTTCAGGTGGCCGTGACGATGTTGATCGCTTCCTCGCCGTTGATGGCTCGACGGATGTTGGCGAAAGCGAACTCGGCTCGTCGCGGGAAGCTCTCCCGGGTGGGACCGGCGACGTGGCCGCTTACGACTATGTTGTCCAGGGCAAAGAGCGGGTTGTCGCCAGAAGCGGGCTCTTCTTCAAACACGTCCAACCCGGCGCCCCAGATCTTGTGTTCTTTCAACGCCTCCAGCAGCGCCGCCTGGTCTACCGTCGGCCCGCGGCTCGTGTTGATCAGGATTGCGGACGGCTTCATCAGGGCCAGCTCCCGCCGGCCGATGAAGTGGCGGGTGGAGTCCAGGAGAGGCACGTGGACCGTGACGATGTCCGCCTCCGAGAGAATTTCGTCAAGAGACGCGCGTTTGGCGCCATATTTCTCTTCTAGCTCGGGCTTCTCCAGAACGTCATGGTACAAAATCGTGCAGTCAAACCCCTGCAGCAGCTTCATGACGGTGGAACCGATATAACCGGCCCCGATGATGCCCACGGTCTTGCCGAGGATCTCAAATGTCTGCATTCCGCGGGCGCGTTCGGGAACCCAGTCTCCCTTGCGGACCGAGGCGTCCACCCACGTCAGGTGCCGGTAAAGGGCAAGCGTCAGCGCTATGAACTGCTCCGCTACGCCCTGTGCGTTGGTTCCGCTGGCCGTCGCCACCGGGATGCCAAGCTCGCCCGTGAGCGTCATGTCGACGCCGTCATACCCGGCCGATCCAAGCTGGTAGAGGCGGACGTTTTTCGCCGCCCTGAGCACGGCCTCAGAAGGCTTGGCGCCAAATACCAGGATGGCGTCGGCATCCTTGACCAGGTCAATCTGATCCTGCTCGGACGCCGTTGAGGCATCCATCATCGTCACGTCCCATCCGGCCGGAACGTAATCTCGGGAGATCGTGGCCATGGGGCTTTCCGGCGGGATGAAGTAGGCGACCCTGGGCGTAGTTGGGGGCATATGCGATGGAATCTCCGGTTAATGGCTGTGGCCGGCGGCGGTTGTCCTACGGACCGAAATGCGGCGGTATTCTAGCAATCACGTTCTGGTCAGGACTCTGGCGCGCCGTTACTCAGCGCGGAGGACGCTGTGAGTCGCAGGGAGCAATTAGCGATGGACCGCGATCAACTGGCAGCGATCGGACTCAACTACCTGGAGGATCTCGGCGGGATTCCCGCTACCTCGTACTACGAGCGTCCTGTCGCAGAGTACATCCTCTCGCGATGCGCGGACGCCGGAATCGATGCCCGGGCTGACCGGTACGGCAACATCCTCGCCACAAGGCCCGGCCAGGACAACTCCGCGCCCGGAATCGCGTTCGTCGCGCACATGGATCACCCGGGATACGAAGCGATCTCGGCGGAAGACGACGGCATACACGGTCGTGGCCTCGGCGGGTTGCCGCCGGGGGCGTTTGAATCCGGTTTGGCGGTCACATTTATCACGAGGGACGGCGAACGACTGCCGGGCGAGATCATGGGACGGGTCGGCCCGCGCGACGGTGACAGCGTTCTCTTCGAGGTCGCGCGCGACCGGCTCGGACCGCT
>JADFRU010000142.1:0-5203 GCA_022561115.1 Chloroflexota bacterium
AGGCCGTACATGTTTTCGTCCGACCAGACCTTGGCCATTTCAGGCCGGGAGTACCGGGGAATCATTCTGGGTCCTTCATCAAATTAGCGTTCATGATTCGGGCGCTCACCTCTTTTTCCGGAAGTCGAATTCTGGTGAGGTCTAGCCCCGAAATGTGGCGGGCGATGGGATGGAAGTCATCGAACTCGATCGCTTCGATGCCATTTTCCTTGCAGTGTTCCAGGAGTCTTGAGCGGGCGAACACCGTGTCCGCCTGTTCCGCGGCGCAGGCATCGGACCGCAGGCCGTCGCCTATGAAAATCACGTGCTCGTCCCGGGCCCGTGCTTTCTCGATCGGGCCGCACTTGCAGACGGCCCAGTCCCGGCAGTGTTCCTGTCCGGCCGGGTAATCGTAACGGAACGTCATCGTCGCCCCTCCCGCCGTAGCGGTCGCTCCCGTAACCGAGAGGATGTGGACGTCTCCGAGACCGTTCGCTTCAAGCACAGGCTCGATGTAGAAGTCGATGCCCGCCGAGGCGATCAAAAACTCGCCACCCCGTTCACGGGTCGCCGCTATCGCGTCTTTCAGCCCGGGCCGCAACCTCACATTGTCCCGTGCGTACGCCATCAATTCTTCCACGGGCGCGGCGACCGTGTTGAACATTTTCTCCTGGTAGTCCCGGAACGGGAGGTCGCCATCCCGGTACGCCTGTTGAACGGCGTCCGCGCCGGGACCGGCGAACTTTGCGAGAAGCAGTTGTGCCGCGTTGCAGGCGGCGGCGGTGTCGTCGAAATCACAGACAACCAGGAGTTTCCGGGTTTCGGATGATGTCAAAGCGCTGCGGCGTCCACGGCGCGGGCCGCGATATCTGTCCGGTACTCCGCACCCTGGAACGAGACCGTCGATATGGCTCCGTAGGCAGCGGATCGCGCACCCGCTACGTCGGTTCCGTCTGCGACAACGCCGAGCACTCGGCCCCCCGCAGTGACCGTGACGCCATCGTTAGTGTTCGACGTTCCTGCATGGAACACCCGGGCGCCCTCGGGGACGGCATCCAGCCCGGTTATGGGCCGGCCGGTCTCGTAATGTCCCGGGTATCCACCGGACGCCATCACCACGCACACCGCGGCGCGGTCGTTCCACTGGACATCGATATCGGCGAGCCGTCCGCTGGCTGCCGCATTCGCTATTTCCAGCAGGTCGGTATCGAGACGGGCCAGGACCACCTGCGCCTCCGGGTCTCCGAACCGGCAGTTGAACTCGATCACGCGCGGTCCGGAATCGGTCAGCATGAGTCCGGCGTACAGGATGCCCCGGAACGGCGACCCTTCAGAGTCCATTGCCGCAGCGCACGGCTCCAGGACCTCGGCGCGTACCCTCGCCGCCAGCTCCGGTGACCAGAACTCGGGCGGTGTATATGCGCCCATGCCGCCGGTGTTCGGCCCTGCGTCACCATCGTAGGCCCGCTTGTAATCGCAAGCCGCGACCTCGTTCGACACCGTGCGACCGTCCACAAACGCGAACACGCTGACCTCCGGGCCCTGGAGGAACTCCTCTATCACTACCGTCGAGCCAGCCTCGCCGAACATCTGGCCCCGGATCATTTCCGCCACGGCATCGGTGGCCTGCTGACGAGATTCAGCGATTATCACGCCCTTCCCGGCGGCGAGACCGTCCGCTTTCACGACGATGGGGCCTTCAGGGAGGGTATCGATGTGCGCCATCGATTCATGGATGGACTGAAAGGCGGCGAAACCAGCGGTAGGGATGCCGTGCCTCACCATCAACCCCTTGGCCCAGCTCTTTGAAGACTCGATACGTGCAGCGGCGCGCGTCGGGCCGAATACGGGGATGTCCTCGGCCGCCAGGGCATCAGCGAGACCATCCGCGAGCGGCGCTTCCGGGCCTACGATGACCAGGTCAACGCGGCGTTCCCGGGCCAGGGACACGATGCCGGGGACGTCATCCGCGGCCACCGGAACGTTCTCGCCCAGCGCCGCGGTTCCCGCGTTTCCGGGTGCGATCAGGAGTTGTTCCAGCAACGGGCTGCCGGCCAGGGCGAAACCCATCGCGTGCTCACGTCCACCGGAGCCGACCAGCAGCACTCTCACCTCTGTCGCCCCCGTTCGCCAGCGTCGCGCAGGTTCCCCGCGTCTCGCCTGTTCAGGTATACCGGGCCAGAGATCACTCCCACTCGATAGTGCCGGGCGGCTTGCTGGTGATATCCAGTACGACCCGGTTCACCTCGGGGACCTCGTTCACAATCCGGTTCGAAATCCGCTCCAGGGTGTCGTACGGCAATCTGGCCCAGTCCGCCGTCATGGCATCGTCGCTGGTCACGGCCCGGATGGCGACCACGTAAGAGTAGGTTCTCCGGTCACCCATCACGCCAACGGTCCGTGTGTTTGTGAGCACGGCGAACGACTGCCAGAGCTGGTCGTACAGGTTGTCGTTCTTGATCTCGTCCATGACGATCCAGTCAGCCCCGCGGAGTATCTCCAGCTTCTCAAACGTGATCTCACCGATCACCCTGATGGCGAGGCCCGGCCCGGGAAAGGGCTGCCTGTTGAGAACCTCCGGCGCGATGTCCAGCTCCGCGCCGGCCAGGCGCACCTCGTCCTTGAACAGGTAACGCAACGGCTCGACGAGCTTCAGGTCCATGTGATCCGGGAGGCCGCCGACGTTGTGGTGGGACTTGATGACGTGGGCCGCAGTTGTCTCGGAGCTTGTGCTCTCGATCACGTCCGGATACAGAGTCCCCTGCGCCAGGAAGTCCACCTCCCCGAGCTCCTCGGCCTCTTCCTCGAACACGCCGATGAACTCACGTCCGATGATCTTCCGCTTCTCTTCCGGGTCGGTCACCCCTTTGAGGGCCGAGAGAAAGCGTTCAGTGGCGTCGACATACCTGAGCTTCAGCCCGAGCGTCCGGCCGAACACCGCCTGGACGCGCTCCGGCTCCTCGCGGCGCATCAGGCCGTTGTTGACGAATATGCAGGTGAGGTTGTCGCCGATGGCCCGGTGAATCAACACGGCCGCGACCGCCGAGTCCACGCCGCCTGACAGGGCGCAGATCACCTTGCCGCCGCCGACCTGCTGTTTGATGCGTTCAATCGACTCGGTGACAAAGTGGCCCGGGGTCCAGTCGCCGGCCGCTCCGCAAATCTTGTGTACGAAGTTGCTGAGGATCCGTGCGCCCTGCGGCGTGTGCGCGACCTCCGGGTGGAACTGGATGCCATAGATTCCGGTGTCGTTGCCGATGGCGGCTATCGGGGAGTTGTCAGAGAAGGCCAGCGAATGAAAACCCGGCGGAAGCGTCTCGATACGGTCTCCGTGACTCATCCAGACCGGCGAATCTTCATCCAGCCCGTCCAGCAGGTCGGTCTCCCTCTCGTTGCGATGGATAACGGCATAGCCGTACTCCTGCTGCAACCCTGCGACCACCTTCCCTCCAAGCTGGTGGGCGAGCACCTGCATCCCGTAACAGATGCCAAGTATGGGGACGCCGGCCTCAAACACCCAGCCGGGCGCAACCGGTGCGCCTTCCTCATACACGCTGTTGGGACCGCCGGAAAGGATGACGCCGATGACGTTTTTACCTTCCAGGACCGAGCGGTTGGCCGAGTGCGGGACGATCTCACAGAAGACGTTCGCCTCACGCACGCGGCGGGCGATCAGGTGCGTGTACTGGGCGCCGAAGTCCATGATGAGGACCGTTTCCGGCTCTGACGTGTCCTGATCCGGACGACCGCCTCTCACGCGCTCACCCTGGGCGATCTCGAGATAGGTCGCGACCTCGATGTCGTCGGTCGTGGAGACGCGTCCGCTATCTGTGACGGCGCGCTCCAATGCCTGCTGCGGGTTCGGCGTGGTGTCTTCTGGCATGTCTCCCTTGAGGTTCTTTCCGGTGCCGTCCGCGGTGGGCAGTGGACCGGCGCTTAATGGTGTATTACGAGACTTTAAAACCTAGCACCCGTGCTAAACTCCGTCAACGTAAATCGTTCGTAGGCGCCTTTGCCTCCGACAGACCGGCACGCAAGGTGCGCCCGATCCCCACTTACCCGAGGATTCCCAACGGATTCCTGGCGATTCCCAGCGTGATCCCCGGGGGATTCTGGGATAATTCCGGGACGCCGTGTTGACCCCGTATGGATATCGCTATTGAACCGCGCCATTGACCAGTCCGGCCCCGATTCCACGCTGGACCCGCCCGGGGTGGTAGAAGCGGTCGCCGTAATCCGGGGTGGGGGAGTGGCCGCTTTCCCGACCGATACCTTCTACGGCCTCGGGGTCGATCCCTTTAACGAGAAAGCGGTCGAGGCGTTGTTCGCCGTGAAGGGCAGATCGGCGGGCAGTCCTGTTCCGCTCCTGATCGCCTCTCCGGAAGATCTCAAAAAGGTCACCTTATCGGCGCCTGACGACGCGGCCGCCCTTGCCGGGGTTTTCTGGCCCGGCGCCCTGACGCTGGTACTGGAAGCGGTCGCCGGGCTGCCCGGCGTGGTATCGGCCGGGACGGGCACGGTGGGCGTGCGGGTCCCGGACCACCCCGTTCCGCGCGCCATCGCCCGGGCGATGAAAGGTCCAATCACCGGCACGTCTGCGAACCCATCCGGAGAACCGCCGATGAAGACTGCGGGGGAGGTGAGGTCGGTGTTCGGCGATGCGCTCGGATTCGTGCTGGACGGCGTCTGCGGAGCGCACGATGCGCCTTCGACGGTCGTAGACTTCACGGTCGAACCTCCGATGGTTCGGCGGCACGGCGCGATCACCCTGGAAGCGCTCCGGAAGGTGTGTCCGGCCATCGTCGGCTGAGGCTTCATACGACCCGGGCCTCCGGGCTGATCAGGGTCCGTTCACGATCCCTTTGCCGCGGGAAGGGCAAATTTCCACGATGAGGCTTTTCCCTCCCCCCCTCGGAGGGCTCAGGGCGAACTCCTGGCTTCTACCGGTCCGGGCAAGGTAGTTGCAACTACAAGCAAATGAACGGTGACGTCCAGAAATGATTCCTGCAACAGGCCCAGAAATAAGCCCAGAAATAACCGGGGGAATAACCCCAGACATAACCCCAGAAACAATCCGGGAGTTGATCAGGGGATGACCAGAAGGTCCGGGAGCCCGCCAGCCGGTTTGACCAGGCATCAGGACGAGTTGGAGGCCGCGCTGAAGGCGCTGGTCGCCGATCGTCCGCTGCCGCTTTACCGGATGATGGGCTCTCACATGGGTTGG
>JADFRU010000143.1:0-5179 GCA_022561115.1 Chloroflexota bacterium
GCGCACTCGCCTGGGCCGCTACGCGGGCTATCGTCAACAAGGCTGGCGGAAAGAAAGAGTTCCCGAAATTTGAGGGGGACGCCAAGGACATAATTCGCCCCGCCGAACTGGGGGTTCCGATCCTCATCGTCAAGCCGGGACAGACGGCGCATGAGGCTGAGGAATACAACCACGAGCAACATCTCCGGTTCATTTCGAACAAAGAGTAGCTGAGGATTTCGTAATTTAAATGGTCACAGCTGCAGAGAGGGTCTCAAGCCACAAATGGGGCATGGCGATCGACGTCGATCGTTGCACCGGATGTCAGGCGTGCGTGATGGCATGCCAGGCTGAGAACAACACGGTCCTCTCCACGGAAGACATATACAGGCAGAAACGCACGGTTGCCTGGATTCGGATTGAGCGCTACTGGTATGGCGAGTTTCCGGATGTGAAGGCGCGTTTCATCCCGATCCTTTGCCAGCACTGCGAGAACGCGCCGTGTGAACCCGTCTGCCCGGTGTTTGCCACTTATCACAATACCGAGGGCATGAACGTCCAGATCTACAACCGGTGTGTCGGCACCCGGTACTGCGCCGTCGGTTGCCCTTACAACGTGCGGTTCTTCAACTACTGGGAGCCTGTCTGGCCCAAATCCCTGCGGAACCAGTTGAATCCGGATGTGACGGTCCGGAGTCGCGGCATCATGGAGAAGTGCAGTTTCTGCGTGCAGCGGATTCGCCGTGGTGTCCGGGAAGCGGAGCGTGACGGTCGCGATCTCAAGGACGGGGACATCGAGCCGGCATGCGTTGAGGCCTGCCCGACGAACGCGCTCGTATTCGGCGATTACAAAGACGCCAATAGCCGGGTGTCGATCATGAAGAACGATGACCGCAAGTACACGCTGCTTGACAACCTGAACACGGAACCCAACGTGGTGTACCTGGCGCAGATTGACGCTACCGAAGGAGAAATCGGTGGTCACGAATAGCCTCATAACGGACGCTCCTGACGACCGTCCGTCAAATGCAGAGGCGACGGCCGATCTCGCCGGCGCCGGCCGGGCGCAATCAAACCGTCATCTCAAGCCGTTTATGTGGTTCCTCGCCGCTGCGTCTTTGCTCGGCGTGATCGGCATCGTGTTCCGATTTGTTGACGATGGCGGCCGCCAGGAGTGGGGTTACTACGCCGCAACGCTGGCGTGGATGATCACGGTATTTGGCGGGGCGCCGATGGTGGCGATTGCTCCCGCTATCGCCAAGGCCAACTGGGCTCGGCCGGCAGCGCGTATCGCGTCACTGGCCACCATCGTCACCGCCATGTCGGCGTTGATGATGATCCCGTTGCTGTTCAAGCTGCCCGCGTTGACCGAGTTTTCCGAGATCCTCGGAGACGACATACGACGCCGTTCAATCTGGTTCGACTCTCCAAGGTACGCTCCGCATTTCTGGAACGTCCTGATTCTGCTGACCCTTGCGGCGACAGGTGTGGCGATGGCCTACCTGATGGCCATCCCGGATTTCGCAGCCATCCGCGACCACGGAACCGGCTGGAAGCAGCGCTGGGGCAAGAAGCTGGCACGCGGGTTCTACGGCGGCACGCAGCAGTGGGAATGGCTGAAGATGCGGATCGGCATAACCGGCGCCTTGTACTTTGCGATGCTGATCTTCACCAACTTCACGTTCAGCATTGACTTCGCTCTCAGCCTCGTTCCGGGTTGGAAGGACGCGATCTTCCCCTGGTACCACACGATAAGTTCCATGCAGGCCGGGGTCGCTTTCACCATCATCGGAATCTGGGCGGCTCGCAGGTGGGGTGGAATGAGCAAGTACGTGGGCCACGAACAGATGTGGTCGCTCGGAAAGCTGCTGCTCGCGACAACCTTGCTGTGGTTTTACTTCTTCTACTCCAGCTACGTCGTGTTCTGGTATGGACGAACCGTTTCTGATACATCGACCATAAAATTGTTGGTGTCCGGACCTTACGTATATCTGTTCTGGGTGGTGTTCGCGCTGGTGTTCATCGCTCCGTGGTGGGTGATGATCTGGAACAAGGTCCGGGACAGCGTCTGGGGACCTCCGATCGCTGCGACGTTGGTCCTGGTGGGCCTGTTCATGGACCGGATCCGGATTTATGTGGCCGCTTGGAGCGCCGTTCCGGATGATCTTGAACTTGCAACGTCCGACGGCTTGACCAAGATGCCAGCTACCGTATGGCCGGATGTGTTTGACGTGTTCATCATGATCGGCCTGCCGGCGTTAGGACTGCTGGCGATTCTTCTTGTGACCCGGCTGCTGCCGGTGGTATCCCTCTGGGAGATCCAGCAATCACGCTTGATAACCAAACCGGTCCGGTTCATGCGGACGCACGCACTGCTGGTGGGTAAGCCCGACTAATGCAACAGAGACGGATACTGGACGAAATCACGGTCAACCGCGAGCTTTTACGCGGGAACCTTGCGACGCCCAAATGGTGGTTGCCGACTGTACTCGGGCTGCTCGTGGTCGTGCTTTTCGGCTTCACCTTGATGGGCATCATGTTCAGCCAGGGACTGGGTGTCACCGGTTTGAACCGGCCTGTCTACTGGGGCCTGTTCATCACGTCCTTCGTGTTCTGGGTTGGCATCAGCCACGCCGGGATTATGATCTCGGCCATCCTTCGGCTTACGCAGGCGGAGTGGCGCCGGCCGGTCACGCGTGCGGCGGAACTTCTGACCGTTTTCTCACTGTTGACGGCCCTGTTCTTCCCGTTGATTCACGCCGGACGGCCCTGGCGCATCTTCTACTGGATCACTCCGTACGACTTCTCAAGAGGTATCTTCCCGAACGCCCGGTCCCCGCTGATATGGGACCCGTTTGCTATCGGCACCTACCTCACCGGCAGCACCCTGTTCCTGTACGTCGCGCTCCTGCCTGACCTGGGTGTGCTTCGTGACCGGACCACCGGGTGGAAGCACGCTTTCTACTCCGTCACCTCGCTTGGCTGGCGCGGCAACCCACGGCAGTGGCGGCTTCAGACGGTGGCGGGCATCCTGCTCTCCGCACTGATGCTTCCGATCTTCGTATCGGTCCACAGCATCGTGTCGTGGGACTTTGCCGTGACGCCAGCGGTCGAGGGTTGGCACTCCACCATCTTCGCCCCTTACTTTGTCGTCGGCGCTGTCCACTCAGGTGTGTCTGCCGTTGTGACCATGATGGCGTTGATGCGCTGGCTCTGGGGCTGGGACAACTACATCCGGCCGGAGCATTTCGATGCGCTGGCCCGGCTGCTGATCGTCGTCGCAACCGCATGGCTGGGGCTGACCTTTACCGAACTCATCTTTGGCGTGTACAGCCTGGAGGCGCCGGAGCGGGCGCTGCGTGAGATGCAGATATTCCAGTGGCCGTGGAACCTGCTGTTCTTAATATTCTTCTTAACGGCCTTCGCTATCCCGGTACCTTTATGGTTCTTCAAACGCGTCAGAAACAACATCGCCATGATGTTCTGGACGTCCATCCTGGTGAACATTGGGATGTGGCTTGAGCGTTTCTTGATCATCGTCCCGGGCTTAGCAAGGAAACAGCCGTTTGTGTTCACATGGGACACGTACACGGTCAGCCTCCTTGAATGGGGTCTGCTGCTGTGGTCCTTCGCGTGGGTGCTGATGTTGATGCTGTTGTTCTCCAAGTTCTTCCCGTTGATACCGCTCTTCGAGACCAAGGAGAGCCAGGTGTTCACCACGGATGTAAAGATCGGACGCGCGAACATGCCGGCCGTTATCAGGGAAATGGATTAGGTAACGCACGATGGTAGCTGCAAACAGCGTTTTAGGGCTGTACGACAACCCCGACGCGGGCGCTAACGCGATGGACGGACTCAAGGCCGCCGGGTTCCCGCTTGGATCATTTGACGTGCTCACGGGCACGCCTTATCCGGAGGGCGCGTTCGGTGAATACGTCCCACAGCAC
This sequence comes from Chloroflexota bacterium, assembly GCA_022561115.1. Lineage (GTDB taxonomy): Bacteria > Chloroflexota > Dehalococcoidia > Lucifugimonadales > Lucifugimonadaceae. Next base: position 3,927 of record JADFRU010000143.1, read on the forward strand.
AGGCTGTTCCGGTTCCCGTTCTTCGGGGCGATCCTCGGCCTGATGATGGCGATCATGTTCACCGCAGGCACACAGCTGGCTTACCCGGTTATAACCGGCGGCAAGCCGATCCTGGCGTTTTTCGCCATGCTGATCATCATGTATGAGCTGACGATGCTTGGAGCCGTCATCGCGACGGTGGTCGGGATTATTTTTGAGTCACGGCTGCCGAACCTGAACCTGGGTGCGTACGACACACGAATCACCGAGGGTTACATCGGCGTCGTCGTCGAATGCGACGACGACCGGCTTGAAGAAGCGCGCGGAGTGCTGCAGACGGCGGGCGCGCTGGAGATCAAAACGGCTTGAGTCTTCGAACGCCAGACATCTCGCGTACTCTCCGGTCCCGGATTACGGGGCGCAAGGGCCTGATGGTCGCGCTCGTATCGCTTGCGTTGCTTGCGACGGCGTGCATACAGGAGAGCGGAGCGTACCCGATCGAGATCTTCACCGAGATGCACTACTCACAGGCGTTCCGGTCGCAGGAGGTGCCACGCCTTGGCGGTGTCGAGTCGGCGGTGGTGTACGGCGGTGGCAACAGTGCGGAGGACGTGTTGATCGTCCTGCCCGCCAATGTCGCTCACCCGTACGATGCGGAAGCAGGCGCCGATCTGTTCCGGATCAACTGTTCCGTATGCCACGGCACGCAGGGTCTTGGGGACGGACCGGCATCGGGGCACATCACTTCAAACAACTCCGCGTGGTTCACGGAGACGGGCAGCGCCTACAGCATGCCCCCCAATCTCCAGGACTCCAGGACTCGCCTGACCGAGGACGCTATGTTCAGCGTCATAACAAACGGCGTGTTTGTGATGCCAAGATTCGGCCCGCTGCTTTCGGAAGAGGACCGGTGGGACATCGTGCGGTACATCTTTGACGACTCCGCCTCCGGTCTGGCGCAGTGACCTCCCGTTAATCCATTCGTAATCCAGGGTCAGGCCAGGGTCGGTCCCGGTCATACCATGAAGAACTAATCCCCCGGGGAATCCCGAGGGATTCCGTCCCGGAAACGTTCAACCGGCGATACCATAGACAGGTGGGAATCGCCACGGAGAAAAGAAGCCCCTCGGCGCACGGTACCGGGGTGCGGTAAGCATTTTGAGCTACGCCGTCATCATCCGCGCCATTACGTTAACCGCCCTGCTACTGCTGGTGGTCGCCGTTCCGTTGATCGGTCCCCTGCCAGCGCGCGCCCAGTCCGACGCCGATCCGAT
>JADFRU010000144.1:0-5155 GCA_022561115.1 Chloroflexota bacterium
AAAAGAGTCCGAAGGGCTGGACGTGCAACTGGCATACGACGGCCAGCGGATTTCCGTCACGTTATAACTCGAATGACTCGAAGGGCGTCGTACACCCGTCCGCCTCGCGTTCGCACCTCCGCCCCCAAACCACAAGGCCATAATCCGGCAAATTTGTCATTCCGAGCGAAGCCGAGGAATCTCGTCGCTTGTCACCTTCGCCGCATCTAACCACCACACCACGCTGCGTACCCGGGCGACGTCAACTCTTGAAGATTGCTTGGGCTGGAATCGTTCCATGTTTGGTCGAAGGGCCTTAAAACAACGGCTCCCATCGACACGACTGGTGCCATTTCACCTCTGAATTCCTCGGAAGAAGAACCAAGGAATTGAATACAACTTCCAGCGCTTTCGACCGAGGCAACGGAAAGTCATGGGCAGGAAGAAAGGTGCGCGGACCACGAGAGGTCTTGCGCCCCGGGTTCCGGCTACCGGGTGAGCATCGTGGTGCGCCGGAGTTGTATCGACAGAACAGTGGTACGAGTTCCGGGTTCGCCGCGAGTAGAGACGCGAACTCGATGCGCAGTATTACCGGCTGCTCCGGCTTGTAGTGCTTGATATAACTGACGCCGGAAGGGAGAGCCGGCCCTTGGCTGGAGCCGGGCCAGAAAAATACGTGCTGATTCAGATATTCGATCACGTCCTCGAACTGCCATCCTTCTTCGTACCAGATGCTTCCCGGATCAAGCGGTTTCTGATCTCGAATGGCGATGTGACGCCCTGACACCTCAACGTGTGTGTGTTCCGTCCGTCTTTGACGAACCAGATCAAGGCGTCCAGCTTGCTCAAGGATCCGTGTTGTCGATTCGAGGGCTTTCACCTCGCGAATTCGCGCAATGTTCCCCGGCTCTGTGAGATGGAATAGGTAGGGCCGCAGCTCGACGAACCGCTCAATGTCAAACGGCACAGAAGCTACTCCCCGCGGCGCGGTCTCGGGCCATCAAAGATCCCCTCTCCCGGCGGGAGAGGGCGAGGGTGAGGGAGAAGTCCCGATCGCACTGGCGTGCGATTTCTTAGACGATCTCCGATTTCAGGGATCCGGGGACCAGCAATCCCCTTTTGACGTTAGTAATTGCCCGTATCCTCAACCAGTTGAACGTAAACGCCCGGCTGGCCGTTACGCATTACGGTTCCGGTAGTTCTCCATCAGGCCGGGGCCGTAATACTTGCCCGGGGGCACGCCCTCCGCAAGTACCTTCTCCTTGACCCACGCCTCAGCGTCCTCGTGCTCGATCGTGATCTTCAGGCACTCCTCGGCGAACCAGGAAGGCACTACAACGCAGCCGTCCTCGTCGCCCACGATCACGTCACCGGGCCGCACAAGTGCGCCGCCGCACTGGATGTCTATGTTCTCCTCGGCGGGCTCACCCCAGGGCTGCTGGCCGTAAGGCGTTCTGCCCTGTGCGTACACGATCAGGTCGTAATCCTCGTCCCTGATAATGCTCAGGTCGCGGATCGCCCCGTCCGTGACAAGCCCCTCTGCGTTGTTCATCTTGAGCTGCAACAGCTTCACGTCACCGGCGATTCCCGCGTAGCGGATGCCCTGCTGATCGGCCACCAGCACATCTCCGGGGCCGCATCGGCCCATCGCCCGGTACTCCGGCGAGTTCTCATCGTCCCGGACCTCGTTTATAAGATCGACGCGCATCGGGTGGTAGCGCAGAGTCCGGGCGCGCGCCGCGAGCCGTTTTCCGCCCGGGGCGAACATCAAGTTGACGTTTTCCATGAACGGGAACGGGACGCCCAGCGTGGTGTGCACGACGCCCCAGATAGTGGCGACCGGCAGCTTCTTGAACTCTTCCAGGAGGGCGTCCTCCACGTGGACAGGTTTCATAGACCTCTCGGCCATCAGGCGATATCTCCTTTAAGCAGCTATGCAGCGGTACGAATGGCAGCCATGCGGGATGCTCGTCTAACCTCGATCAGAACCAGGGATCAGGCTCCGAGATCCAGCGCCAACTGGATCAAGGCCCGGGTCGGAACCCCGGTCGCGCCGGTCGGTTCCCAGTCGTGGACGGAACGCCCCATGTTGGTGGCGGCGATGTCGAGGTGTACCCACGGGGTGTCCCCCACGAACTCGCCGATGAAGTGGGCTGCGGTTATAGACCCGCCGCCGCGGCCACCGGTGTTCTTGAGATCCGCGATATCGGACTTGTTCTGCTTCTTCGTTATCGGGTCAAGCGGCATGCGCCATATCGGCTCGCCCCGCGTCGCTCCCGCCGCGATAACCTGCCCTACCAGCTCATCGTCGTTGCTGAACGCACCGGAATGACCGTTGCCCAGCGCCACGACCATCGCGCCGGTCAGCGTGGCGATATCGACGATCCGTTTCGCGCCCTTCGACTTCGCAAACCCGATCGCGTCCGCAAGGGTCAGCCTGCCTTCGGCGTCCGTGTTGTCGATCTCGATGCTCTTGCCGCCCATGGCGATCACCACGTCTCCGGGCCGCTGTGCGCCCCCGCCCGGCATATTCTCCGTCGCGGCGCACACCATGTGAACGTTCAACGCGGGCGCAAGCGCGGCGATACCCTGCATGGCGGCTATGGCGGCCGCGCCCCCGGACATGTCCCCCTTCATGGCGCCCATGTTCGCCGCCGGCTTAATGGAGATGCCGCCGGAGTCGAAGGTGATCCCCTTGCCCACAATCCAGAGGTTGTTGTCCGGGTCACCGGGGTCGCCCTCGTAGGTCATGTGTATGAACTTGAGCGGCTGATGGCTGCCGTGCGATACGCCGACGTACGCGCCCATCTCCAGCGCCTCGCAGTCCGCGCGCTCCAGTACCTCGATCTCCATCCCGCCCGCGGACGCAATTTCGGTCGCTATCTCTGCCAGCCGCGTCGGGTGAAGAACGTTGGCCGGTTCGCTGACCATGTCGCGCGCCGCAAGCGACGCTCCGGCAAACACCTTCCCGCGCGCCACTCCGGCCTCCAGCGCCGGGACTTTCGTTCCGTCGTTCTCCACCAGCGTCAACGTCGCAGGCCGTGTCTCATCGAAGGTGGGCTTTGATGAAGTCTTGTACTTGTCGAACCTGTACAGGCCGAGGATCGCGCCCTCCGCCAGCGCCTCGGCACAGGCTTCAGGGTCCAGCCCCCCGATTCCGGCGCCGTGGACGATGGTCGCTGCGCTACTGACGTTCATCCTCCGGAGACGCCGGGCGACTACCGCGCTCACAGACCGTACGCCGTCCAGGTCAAAGCTCTCCGATTTTCCGAGCCCTGCCACCAGCACCCGGTCCGGGGCGAACCCTGCGTACGCATCGCCGAGCGTGTGGATCACGGTGACTTCCCCACGGCTCCCCTTGATCTCACCGGCCGAGATCAGGCTGCTTATCGCGCCGCCTATCGCTCCGTCCACCGCTCCCGTGGCTCCCCCGGGAGACTCCACCCCCTCAAAAAGGTTGACCACGATAGCGTCTACCGCCTGCGCGGTGATGTCTCCGCTCACCACCGAGAGTTCCATAGGGGCTCCTTCTGAACAGGTGCTGCGAGGGTCAAACGCATCCCGGCGGGCCTCCATTGCGGGCGCTTGAGCGCCGGACTTTTCCGGACTATCAAGAATTTCCCTGGCAATAAGTGGAGTCCAGCGCGCGGACGCGAAGCGGCGCAATTGTAGGCGCTATCGCGCCGGTGGCCCCGGCGTCCCACCTTCCCGGTCGCACGGGCTGGCCGGTTGCGATCAGCGGCAGGCCGGTCAGAGAACCTTTGCGGTTCGCGCTATTGAACTCAGTTCAGAAATAGTTTAAAACTATATTCGGTACTAAAGTAATCTTGTCTCTTAATTTTATCTCCAGTATTGTGCCGATCACGTCGCTGACTCAAACCGCATACCGGACAGCACGAGCCGGGTCCAGATCGGGCTGACCGGGGGGTCAATCCGGGACCACGTGAGGGCGAGTCGCACAGGTTGCCATGCGCCAGGGGGGCAAACATGCAGCTAGGTAATATCCAGGTACGCGTCATCAGTGACGGTTCATACCTTCTCGACGGGGGCCTTGTCTTCGGACAGGTTCCGAAGGTGGTCTGGGAAAAAAACGCCAAGCCAGACCGCAAAAACCGCGTTCGGCTTGGATTGAACTGCCTCCTGATCCAGACACCGGACCGGAATATCCTTATCGACACCGGTGTCGGCGCCCGTCACCCGGAGCGAAACAAGGAACTGTACGGGCTCAGCTCGTCCAAGCTCCTGCGCAACCTGCGCGCCAACGGCCTCACCGTCAGGGATATCGACACGGTCGTACTCACCTGCCTGCACTTTGACCACGCCGGCGGCATCACCCGCCTGGACCGCCAGGGCAACGTGATTCCGACCTTCCCGAACGCCAACATCGTGGTGCAGCGATCGGCGTTCGAGCGACTCCAGTCCCCGAACGAGCGCACCGCCTTCTCCACCGGGTACACGGCACAGGAAGACTTTGCGCTGATCGAGGGGGTCGACAAGCTAGAGCTGATTGACGGTGACACCGAGATCGCACCCGGCATCCGCACGGTTGTTACAGACGGACCGGCCGACGGACACCAGTCCGTGCTGATCGATCTCGGCTCCGAAAAGATCGCTTACCTGAGCGACCTCGTGCCGACGCCCTCCCACATCAATCTCCCCTACATCACCGCGTACGACAGGCGCCCGGATGCGACCCTCGAACAGAAGCGCGAGTTCCTGGACCGGATCGAACGTGAGGGCTGGTTGATGGTGTTCGCACACGGCTATGAACACGTAGCGGCCTACCTTGAACGACGGCGTGACCAGATCTGCCTGAGGCCCGTGGCAACCATCTAACGAAACTTCCCCCCACCTCCATCGGGCTGAAACAGCCGCCCCCCGCCGGGCGGCTGTTTCGCGTCTCCCGCCGCTGCAACACCAATGGCTGTCGCGTGCCGGGCGCTCCCGGATCCCTCTAATCGTAATCGCCGGGCGCCTGCACGGGTTCCCCGATCAGGACGCTCCCGTCCATGCGCACGAGACGCACCCGCTCGATTACGTTATCCAGATCTCCCGGGCCAACTGGATTTGCCGGGGCCGCTGAACCGCCGGTGCTTGCACCTCTTACGCGCAGATAGGTGTCCGTAAATCCCACGGCTGGCTCGCCGCCTTCCCACAGGACCGGGCGAACCGTCCC
>JADFRU010000145.1:0-5134 GCA_022561115.1 Chloroflexota bacterium
TGAGGCTCCCTTGCAAGCGTACTCGCGCTCATGACGGGGCTTTTCGCTCTCGCATCGGTGGCGTGCACCAGTGATTCCTCCCTCGCCACCGCTCAAGACGTAGCTGCCGCGCCAGCCCAACCGCGCTACCAGCCACGTCCACACCTGTGCCGGAGCCGGTCTCTGTCCTGGTCGGCCACGCAATCTTCCGGATAAACAAGGGCGCCGCCGGGATCACGCCTCCACGTTGCCTCCACGTTGAAGGTGAGCCGCAGCCGGACATCTTCAACCCGATTGAGTGGACCGAGATCCGTTAAAACGGACGGACCGGGCGTGTGGCCACAACGGGTTTGGCAGGCACGCCTGGCCCTTAAACGGCCGACGCGAAAGGCAAACAGGACAGGGGACCGGTGTCACGGGAATCGTGGCGCCGGTCTCGCGCGTTGCCCCGGTGCCACGGCCGTGGCGGAACACGCTAATCGAGCGTTATCACCCGCACCTGGCTGCCGTCTCCGGTCAGTCCCAGCCGGCCAGCCTTCAGCGCTATCGCGTCCTCGCCGAACAGTTCACGCCGCCAGCCCTGAAGCGGTCGCAGGTCAGGGTCATCCGTCGTTGCGATTCTGTCCAGTTCGTCACGGGTTGCGACAAGCTTCGGCGCCACATCGTGGTCCTCACAGCGCAACCTCAGGAGAGTCTGCAGGAGTGTCACGAGAGCCTCATGGCCGTGAATCGGAGCCCGGCGCGGCGGAAGCTCCGGCCACTCGCTTTTTGGCGTGTCCAGCGCACGCTTGACCGCCGCCAGCAACGCCTCTCCATCACGGCCCTTCGCAGCGTTTCCGCGCAGCCCTCGCACCCGGCTGAGTTCCGCCACCGTTTGCGGGGCATGGGTCGCGATCTCGACCAGCGCGTCGTCCCGGATCACCCAGTTGCGGGGAAGATTGCGCTGCTGCGCCGTCTCTTCCCGCCATGCGACAACCTCACGCAATACGGCGAGGGCCTTCCGGTTTGGCCGGCGAATCCGGACACGCCGGTACGCCGCCATCGGGTCTGATTGATACGTCGAAAGGTCTGTGAGCGCCGCCATCTCCTCTGACACCCAGGACGCCCGGCCGGTCTCCTCCAGCCTGTCCTCAAGGTCTTCGTAGATGGTGCAGAGGTGCGTGACGTCAGCCAGGGCGTAGGCGATCTGACGGTCTGACAGCGGCCGCAGTGACCAGTCGGTTAGCTGCGATGACTTGTCCAACGTCACGCCGGCAATCTGCGCCGCCAACGTGGCATAGCCGACCTGCTCACCGTACCCCGCAACCATCGCCGCCACCTGCGTATCGAAGATCGGGAGCGGCACGCGGCCGGAGACGCTGTAGAACACCTCCATGTCCTGCGACGCCGAGTGAAACACCTTCAGCGTCCGCTGATCATCCATCAGGTCAAAAAGCGGCCCGAGGTCCATCCCGGACGCAAGGGGATCGATCGCCGCCACTTCGTCCTCGTACGCGACCTGAACAAGGCAAAGCTTGGGCCAGTAGGTCTTCTCTCGCAGGAACTCGGTGTCCACTGCAACGTAAGGAGCGCCCTCAAGCCGTTTGCAGAACGCGGCGAGTTCACCCGTTTCGGTTATTAGCACGTTCCGAGTATGCCGCGAACCGCCGCAGGCGCACAAGCGGGGAGGGGGGCCGAATCGCGCCTCCTTGCTCCTCTATCCCCCAGCCACGCGGTCCGGCTTCCGCTCCATCGGCCGGTCACCCCAGTCCACCGGGCCCAGGCCGCGGCCGGCTCGGACCTCGTTCACCGTTAAGACGCCCGCTCCCACCAGCTTCACCAGCCGGTCGACGCGCTCGTTCTCCGACTCCTGGAGCGCCTCGATAACGCCCAGGTCGAAGCGTGCCTTCAGTTCGGGGCCGCCGGGCGTCTTGAACAGCGGCGAGAGCGTTCGGTTGACGGCGTCCTCCAGTAGACGCAACTCCGGGACGATGGTGTTGCGCCACAGGAACCGCTCCTCTGAATCGATATTGGCGAGAGTCGCGTCCTGCAGATCGCCCAGGAACGCCTTCGGCACGCCGAACGCCCGGGCCACCTCCTCCACCGACCATTTAAGCGCCTCGATGAACTCCATTTCTCGGTGCGACAACCCGAGCCGCTTGGCATCCATGCCCCGGCTGAGCACGATCGGCCGGTGCGCGCGGCCCGGGCCTGAGAACCGCGCCTCCCAGCGCTCGTAAAACTCGGCAACCTGGTCGTCTGTCGGGGTCTCGTCCGTCGTGATCGCCAGATCGGCCGGCGTCGCAGAGTTCGCGAAGAAAGACCGGTTGAACAGCAGCGCGGAAGACGCCATCTCCACCGCGGCGCGCGAGGGAGCGACCGCCGATGCGCCCGAAAACTCATCCACCGGGTTGAAGTGCCGGAACCACACGATCTCTTCCGGCAGGTACGCAACCCGCTTTCCGGCATGCTCGTAAACGAAACCGCGGACATACGCCTTCTCGTCCGGGAGAACGCGAACGCGGTCCGGTCTCAGCGGCCACAGCTCGGTCACCGTACCGGTCTCGTCCCGTTCCAGCCCCCAGAAAGCGGCGCCCCAGAGCGACAGGTAGGTCTCGGTGGCGCGCCACAACTCAGCGGGCGTCCAGAACGGGTTCGGGCGGTCCAGGATCGCCTGCAGCGGATGGCCCGGCTCGACCGGCATCTCCACCCCGCCCGGCCCGACCTCGTGAACCTTGAAAGGCGGACGGCTGACCGCGTCTGACCGGACGCGTACCGCCGCGTGAACGGACGTCGAGGTCGCGTAGAAATCGCCGTACCGCCCTCCTCCCGACGATCCGTCGACACCGAACCACGGGTCAAGACCGTCACCCAGGCGGTCCACAAGCACACGCGCTGCGCGGTTCGCCCGCTCTACCGTTCCGCCGGACCTCTTGCCCGGCCTCATTACCGCGCCGGGTGAGAACTTCCGTCCCGCCCAGCGGGCGCCCGTTCCGATCAACCGAACCAGCGTCGTAGCCGCTCCCACGTGCATGCCCCCTCGTTCCACCCGTTCTTAATTCGCCCGTCCCGGTAACTCAACCGGCAATTCAAAAGGAGAGCCGATGATCAGAGCCTGAACCCATCGTTCGCCCACTCGATCAACCACTCACGCCCATCCGGAAGCCACCAGCTCGCCCGGCCCGATGGCGACACGCGCCGCACCGACTCCTGCAGCGGCGGCAGCATCACGGCGTGATCCAGCACCGCGTGCAGGACCGCGATATGCGCGCACCGTTGCGGGACGGCGAAGTCCGTCACCGAGTCACATAGACCGCACACCAACCGCCTGTTTGCCATTCCTCGCTCTCCCCCTCCTACGCCCAGGCCTTGAAGCCGGGCCGCCGGATCCCGGCGAACGCCAGCATCAGGGCGTCCGCCCGGTCCGGGCTCGCGATGCCGCGCCCCCGCAGATCATCCTTGCTCTCAAGCCGCACCTGCCCGCTGCTCGAAAACGAATAGCGGAGCGACGACAACTCGGCGATCAGGTCCGGGTCGTCCGGTATACGGATTCGCCCTTCCTGGAATCGCTGCCTGAGCCCGTCAAACAGTTCAGCGCGCAGGTTCAAGAACTGCTCGGGGTTGCGGGCGCGCTCCGAGACGTTAATCCCGGCAATGCCCGCAACCCCGAGCTCTCGCAGGCGGTCAACGACCCCCGCGCCTATTCCGATCGCGTCCACCCTCACCGCCACCGGGCGGTGCCGTCTCACCGCCTCCACCACGCGACCGGCGGTCGCCATCGTGTCCTGCCTGCCGAATACGTCGAGCGACAGGACACGTTCCCCCTGGCGAACACATATAACGCTCCGGTCGTTACCGAACCGGGCCACGTCCACGCCGATCTCCACAGGTTCAGCTATGAGTTCAGCGCTATCGCCGGATGCCGCCTGAAGCCGTGGAAGTATGGCCGCCTCGATCAGCCGCAGGGCGATGAGCGAGTCCACCCCTTCAGATGGAAACTCCCCGAGCACGCGTACCTGGTACATCGGGCTGTTTTCGCCCCAGTTGAGCGCCGCATCCGTTACCCACTGCGGGCTGACCAGTCCCGGGATCTCGATCTCACCCGACGCCACATTCGGAGTGTCGAACGCCGATATGTGCAGCGTGTGCCACAGGTCGCGCCGGCGATGAAACGCCTCGTAGAAAGTCCCGCCGAGCGCTGTCGGGTTGCCGAGCAGCAGAAGATGCGCGCCGGCGGAGGTCATCGACCCCTCAATCGCCTCGAATATGTCCTCCCGCATACCGGAAGCCTCGTCGACGACAAACAGGATGTTGCCCTCGTGAAAGCCCTGGAACCGCTCGGGCTCGTTTGTCGAGATGCCGTGGGCGTAGTGTTTGTCCCCCAGCTCCAGCGTTGTGCGCGTCAGCTTCCCCTCGATCAGCTCCTCGTTGCCGCGGTAGGCGCGCCGTATCTCACGCCAGAGAACCTCGCGAACCTGGCGCTCCGTCGGAGCCGTTGTGATCACCATGGATTCACTGAACGCCATCAACCACCACAGGACGATGTGCGCCGCCGCGTAGCTCTTGCCGGACCCGTTGCATGACCGGACAGCGACGCGCACGTGGTCTCTCACCGCTTCGAGTATCTGGATCTGCCCGTCCCACAGCCGCGCCCCGAGACGGTCACGCACAAATCCGGCCGGATCCGCAGCCCAGATTTCCCTCTGGGCCCGGGCCGTTTCTGTGTTTTGCCCGGGGCCGGGACCCGGGCGCTCCGCCGCCAGCCTGGGTGCCAGATCAGGAGCCAATCGGGCTGAAGATGTGGCCGCAACCACGGCATCGATAGCAGGTATTCGCCTCGGTACGAGCCTTCTCCAATTGCACCGTGTCGTCCGAGTCGCACCGCAAGCATGTCGCGTGAGATACAACGGGAACGCTCATCTCAGGCGCACCGGGTTCCACATCACCCATCCGCGTTTCCTCCTCAATCTGCAAAGTGATCGACGGGTCCGGGGGTCCAGACGAACGGCCCGGACACTGGCGGCACTTACTAGAACATCTGTTCTAATTATTGCCACTGCCGGACGCACACGTCAACCCCGAAAAGGCATGAATTCAAGTCACTGCAAAGGCGGACTGGAATCCCGATCACCATCGTTCGCGAGGCCAAAAAAACGGTGAGCGATAACGACAGCCC
>JADFRU010000146.1:0-5043 GCA_022561115.1 Chloroflexota bacterium
TTGGGTGCCTGAAGCCAAGTAGTAGCTCCGGTTATCCGCAACTTCCAGATAGGCCAATGAGCGTTTTCCGGCCTCATGGAATCGCTCGAGTTCATGGTGGAGTTCCTGGATTTTTCCCCATCCAATGGAGACGTTTTTAATGACCAGGAGCATGGCGTCGACCGCTTTGTGGCGTCGAGCCGCGTCGATGATTTCCAGAAGCAAAGGCAGGCCAAGCTGTCGATGCGAACTCAAGAAGGGGAAGGGGAGGGGCTCTTCAACCACCTCTCCACTGAGGGTGATCTTCACATAGCGCCTGTGTCGCGATTTCAACATTCCCCAAAAACCCCAGTGGCCCAAAGTGTCAATAGGCCTAGGAGCATACCAACCCCAATGGTGCTGGCATAGTGATAGCGGCCGTAGATGGCACCCATCCCCACCACGCCTGTCACGCCTCTACCCCAAAGACTCCACAGGTGAGTTGACCAGGGAAGAACGCGACGGCCTGAGATCCTTCCTTGCGATCGATCTCCCGGTACATGCTTGGAGTGACACACTCGAGTCCACCCATAGTCCCTGAGTCGTTGCCCGGATCACTCGAGCAGCCCGGCCTCCAGCTCCTCCCCAAGCTGCCACGCAAGGGACTTCTCAAGGTCGTGAAAACCATCTTCATCCGCCGCCAGGTCCAGCGAGCGCGCAGCCCGCAGCTCCACGTCGATCCCCGTGGCGTCCTCAAGTTCCGGCGCAAGCCGCTTGTGCAGGGAGATGCCGCGCTTGGCGTGCCTGACCATCGGACCCGGGATGCCCGCGCCCATCGTCGGGAACAGACCGCCGTATGCGAAACCGCTGGCATGACTGGCGATCGAGTCACGCTCGATCATCGTGACCGTAACGCCGCGCTTGACCAGCTCGTACGCCACCGAAGCGCCGGCCGCGCCGCCGCCCACCACGATCACCTCGGATGAAACCGCCAAATCAGACCTTTCTGCACTCGTAACCCGTTCCCGCACATCCACAGGATATTAGCCAGTTGGACAGCATCCTCAACCAGAACGCCGCCCGGATTCCGGGGTAACGGCCCCGACGCGACTGTCAGCCGCCCGGGCCGCCGTCGCTGCCCGGCGTCACAGGCACGCTCTATCAGTCCGTTTTGCCCCAGAATTCGATGGCGTGTCCATCCGGGTCCGAGACGTAAAGGTGAAGCGAGCCGTCGCCGTGCGGCATGGGTCCCGCCACCCGGTAGCCCGCTGAGATCAACCGTTCAGCGATTCCCGGTACGTCATCCTGGTCCACAGCCATCACGAGATGCGCCTGGCCGATCCTGCCGCCAAAGTAATCTGCGAATCCTTCGTCAAGAAAATTGCTCATCCAGACATCCGGCTCCCAGAGTCCAAGCACGTGGTCGGGCCCGACCCTGATCAACTGCGCGCCTTGCGGCGGAGTGAAATTCGGAGCGGAGAACACCTCGTACCCGAGGACATCCACATAAAACTTGATCGACTGCTCGATGTCGGAGACGACGATCGCGACCTCCGCGTACCCTCTGGCATTCATAACTCACCAACTCCTGTAGACCAGGCGCCCGCTGGACGTAGCGGGCAAGCGCTGGCGCTGATTATCGCCATTGACGTGAGACCGCGTATGGCACATTAACCCTGCCCCCAGGCCGGGCTGCAACCTGCGAGACCATGATTCACCTCAAGATCTGGCAACACGGGCTATTTTCGGCCGGGTAACTTCGCTCCGGCCATCGCTACTCCCACTCGATACCGAGGCCGTGAAGGTCTGACTCCAGTTTCGCGACGCCCGTGAACAGGACCGCCCGGATACCGGACGCCTCGGCGGACTCTACGTTCTGTGGGCTGTCGTCGATGAAGACGATCTGGCCGGGCTCAACCCCGCACGCATCGATCAACACGCGGTAGATACGCGGGTCCGGCTTCATGACGCCGACCTCAAACGAGAGCACGCGCGGGCCAAACAGGCCGGTCACCGGCACCGACGATCGGATCTCGTCCCAGTGCGGCCCGCTCGTGTTGCTACAGCAGCCGAGAGCGTGGTGCGGCGCAAGAGCGCGCACGAGATCGAACATCGGCTCGTTCGGCGTGAGGACAGACGTGAACAGGTCCCGGAACTCGTCGTCCTTAATGTCCAGCCCGAGCTCGGCGCGTACCATCGCCGAGAACTCGTTCCATGTCTGGTGACCGGACTCGAGCGGGATCTTGCGCTCGATCGAAAAGAGCGTCTTGTTGACCTCAGCCTCCGGCCTGCCGGAGCGCGCCGCGATGGCGCGGACCGCGACCGATTCATCCACCAGTGACAGGACCTGGCCCAGGTCAAATATGACGTGGGATATGCCGGGCATCAGTAGACGACCGGCATCCCGGCGGTCTGAACGCGGATGCTGTATACGGAGGTCCGGGAGGTGAAGATCAGCGTCTTCCGGTCCTCGCCGATGAACGCCAGGTTCGCCGGCAACTCGGACGCTTCGATGACGCCGATCCTGGACCCGGTCGAGTCGAATACCCAGCCGCCGCCCGCACCGGTGCAGAAGACATTGCCGGCCTCATCAACCTTGACACCGTCAGGCACGCCGTCCGTAGTGCCGTTGGGGCCGTACGGGATGTCGGCGAAACGCTCGCCGGGACCGAGGGAGCCGTCCGGGTTCACCTCGTACACGTTCAGGTACGGATCGGACCGGGTGTTGGACACGTACAACTTGCTTCCGTCCGGGGACATAGCCAGCCCGTTTGGAAACTCCATGTCGTCCGCTTCCATGGATACCTCGCCGTCCGGCGAGACCCGGTACACACCTGCGAAGTCAAGCTGGCGGGCGGCTGGCTCCACGGCCCACGGCGGGTCGGTGAAGTAGACCGTTCCGTCCGGCCGGGCGATAACGTCGTTCGGGGAGTTGAGCCGGAGTTTGTTCCAGCGTTCGGCGATGATCTCGATACGCCCGCTGTCCGAGTGCGTGCGCGTTACACGGCGATGACGGCCTTCGCACATCAGCAGATTCCCGTTCCGGTCAAACGTCAGGCCGTCCCCGGAGCCGGTCTCCCGGCGGACGATCTCGTAATCTCCGTTGGAAGCATCCGGCTTCATCCGGCACAGGATGTTCTGGCGGATGTCTACAAAGTAGAGATAGCCTTCCGGGTCCCATACCGGGCCTTCGGTGAACACGAACCCGGTCGCCAGTTGCTTGAACTCGGACCCGGGCTCGATGATTTTGCTGAGATCGCCTGCCATTAAATACTCCAGAAGTTGGTTTCGCGGCCTGACGCGGACGATGGCTGCAGATACGAGATTACGCAGCCGGGCGAACCTACTTCGGAGAGACGGTCGTGTCAATCAGGCCGGGGGCAATGTTAGGTGGGCGGTCAGGCGTCGGATGGCGGACCGGAGAACGGTATCTGGACCGTGAAAGTTGTGCCCGCACCCGGCTGGCTGGTTACGTCGATCACCCCGCCGTGGACCTCCACAAGCCGTTTCACGATCGTCAGTCCCAGTCCTGCGCCTCCGGTCACGCGGTTGCGGGACGGGTCTACGCGGTAGAACCGGTCAAACACGTGCGGAAGATCTTCCGTTGATATCCCGGCGCCGGTGTCGGAGACCGTAATGAGCGCATTGCCGTCCCGGTCAGCGTAATCCACCGTTACCGCGACCCGGTCACCGCTCGTCGTGTGGGTGATCGCATTCTCAACCAGGTTGGACACCACCTGCCGTATGCGTGTCGGGTCCAGGCGGGCGGCCGGCATTCCATCTGCGGTCGTGACGTCCAGCGCGATCGAGAGATCGGTGGCGCGCGGCCGGAACGCCTCGGTGGCGTCTCGTACCAGCGCCGGCAGGTCCGCGTCGGTCAGCTCCAGGCGCAGGCTGCCGGCCTCGACCAGCGCGAGCAGGCGCAGATCGTCGACCAGCGCGCCCAGGTGCTTCGTCTGCGAGTAGATCGTGTCGATAGTTTGCTCGTCCGGTTCCAGCACGCCGTCCTTGATCGCTTCCAGGTAACCCTGGATATTGGTGAGAGGGCTTCGTAACTCGTGTGCGATGTCGGCGACCAGTCGCCGGCGCTCAGACTCCGCGCCTTCCAGGGCGTTCGCCATGCGGTTGAACGCAACCCCCAGGTCTCCGAGCTCACTTCCCGCACTGGCGTCGACCCGCTGTGACAGGTCACCTCTGGCCACGTTTGCGGCGGCGACGCTCAACTGGTGCACGGGCGCGAGCGCGCGGCGCGTCGTGAAGGCGACCATGCCGATCCCTGCTGCGGCTGCGGCCAGCCCGGACCAGAGCAAAGACCGGTTGAACGATGCCGCCAGTTCGGAGAGCTGCGGTTCGGCGGCTAGAACAACCTCGGGACCCGGAGGGCGGGCCGCAACGATGTCGCCGTCGGTCCCGATCAGGGACGGTGCGAACTGGCGGAAGCGCTCCCCGTCTGACGTGTCAATCTGCCGGCGTCCCAGCTCGAATATGAACGTCGAGCGGTCCCCCGGAGGAGCGACGATTCCCTCTCCAGGCTCGATGAAAAATGTTCCCAACTGTTTTCCACCGACCACAACCGGCCGGCGGAAAAACAATGATGATTGGAGGGCGCCGTCGTCGGATACCGGGTGAGAATCACCGACGATCAGCCCGGCCTCGTCCTCAAGGACGATCCGCCAGTCATAAAGCCTGGATACCTGCTCAAGCGCGGACTGCACACCGTCCCAGCCGCCAAATCGTCTGTACGAATCGGATACGACCTGGTCCAGCCGTTCCGCACGTGCCAGTGAAACCTCTTCGTTGAAGGCGTCGATCTTCCGCTCGGTGGTCGCGTATGCGAAGGCGCTTACGGACAGCAGGGAGCCCGCCAGGATCAGCGTGAACCCCAGCGTGAGCCTGAACTGGAGGGAGCGCGCCCAGCTAGGCATCGCCAAACCTGTATCCCATGCCGTAGACGGTGTGGACGAACCGCCGCCCGGCAGATTGTTCCAGCTTGCGCCGGATGTTGGAGATGTGTGTGTCCACGGTGCGGTCCATGCCGTCGTAATCGAACCCGAGGACCTTCTCGATGATGCTGTCCCTGGACAG
>JADFRU010000147.1:0-5002 GCA_022561115.1 Chloroflexota bacterium
GGTCCTTGAGCCGTGATCGCAGGCAGGCGCGTCCGGACAGCTTGCCCATGACGATGGCCTCGCCCCGCCATCCAACCGATTCCGGCTCCATGATCTCGAAGGTTGTCCGCTCTTTCAGATAGGCGTCCTGGTGGATGCCAGAGCCGTGGCGGAACGCGTTCTGCCCGACGATAGCCTTGTTCGGTTGTATGGCGAACCCGAACAGGTCCGCGACGAGCCGGCTTGAAGGACCGATTTCACGCGTGTTGACGCTGCTCTTGACCCCGTAATGGTCGAAGCGCGTCTCCAGCGCCATCATCACCTCTTCCAGCGAGGCGTTCCCGGCGCGTTCCCCGAGTCCGTTGATGCAGCCCTCAACCTGGCGCGCACCGTTCTCCACGGCCGCAAGGCTGTTGGCGGCGGCCAGCCCGAGGTCGTTGTGGCAGTGCACGCTGACGGTCGCTTTGCCTATGTTCGGCACGTTCTCAAAGACGCCCTTTATCAACGCCCCGAACTCCTCCGGGTTTGAGTACCCGACGGTGTCCGGTATGTTGACGGTGGTCGCTCCGGCCTCGATCGTCGCCTCGAGTATCCGGTACAGGAACTCGGGGTCGGTCCGCGTCGCGTCCATCGGCGAGAACTCCACGTCGTCGCAGTGGGACTTTGCCCGCTTCACGGAGTCGACCGCCATGCCGAGGATGTCCTCTGCGCCCTTGCGCATCTGGTGCGCCATGTGGATCTCTGAGCTGGACAGGAAGACGTGGATGCGCGGACGCTCGGCGTCCTTGATCGCCTCCCACGCGGCATCGATATCACCCGGCACCGCCCGTGCGAGCGAGCAGATCACCGGCCCCTTGATCTCGCGAGAGATCTGCTGGACGGCCTGGAAGTCTCCCGTCGAGCTTGCGGCGAACCCGGCCTCGATCACGTCAACGCCGAGCTTCTGGAGCTGCCGCGCTATCCGGAGCTTCTCGTCCGGCGTCAGGCCTGCGCCTGCGGACTGCTCGCCATCCCGGAGGGTGGTGTCAAAGATGATTACTTTGTCGTGTGTCGCTACGTCAGGTTGCGCCATTTCTAAACTCCCGGCCCATGGCTGGACAGCGTCGCCGCCGGTGATCCCCCGATAACCTCCCTGGTTGTCAGGGGTTACCAGGGAACTTTCGGTGGCCCCGCGGTCTGCGGGGTTAGGTTGTCGACTCAAGCCAGGGCATCATGCTGCGCAGCTCGCGCCCGATCACTTCGACCGGGTGAGCCTTGTCTTTCGCCTTCAACGCGTTGTAGCGATGCAGGCCTTCGTCGTTCTCAGCGATCCACTCCCGGGCAAAAGCGCCGGACTGGATGTCTTTGAGAACCTTCCGCATGTTTTCCTTGACCTCTGGGCCGATGATTTCCGGTCCCCTCGTGTAGTCGCCGTACTCCGCAGTTGTGCTGATGGAGTGGCGCATCCCCTCAAGGCCGCCGGTGTAGATGAGGTCCACGATCAACTTCAGCTCGTGGAGGACTTCAAAGTAGGCCGACTCCGGCTGGTAACCCGCTTCCGTGAGCACCTCAAAGCCGGCCTTGATAAGAGACGTGACCCCGCCGCATAAGACGGCCTGCTCACCGAAAAGATCGGTCTCCGTCTCTTCCTTGAACGTCGTCTCCAGGATGCCGGCGCGGCCGCTGCCGATCCCCGCTCCGTACGCCAGCGCGCGGCTGTGGGCGTTGCCTGTAGCGTCCTGATGCACCGCTATCAGGGACGGCACGCCGAGACCGCGTTCGTACACCGCCCGCACGCGGTGGCCGGGAGCCTTGGGGGCGATCATCGTGACATCGATCCCTTCCGGCGGCTTGACCTGTTCGTAATGAATCACGAAGCCGTGGGCAAACATGAGCATGTTCCCCTGCTCCATGTTGTCCGCGACCTCGTTCTTGTACACCTCTGCAACGGTCGTGTCCGGCAGGCAGAACATCACCACGTCAGCCGCTTTTGTGGCCTCAGCGACCGTCATGACCTCAAGGCCGTCTTCCTCCGCCTTCGGCCAGGATTTTGAACCCTCGTACAGCCCGACGACCACGTCGAATCCGCTGTCCTTGAGGTTCTGCGCATGCGCGTGACCCTGGCTGCCGTACCCGAGGATCGCGATCTTCGACTCCTTCAGTATGGAGGTGTCGATGTCCTTGTCGTAGTAGAGAGTGGCCATCCAGATTCCTCTTGGCGTTTATTACGGGTTACGGGTAGCTAATGATCTTTCCTGGGCGTTTTCGAGGCTCGGTTGGCGCGCCTAGACGCTGCCGGACTCCAACCCATCACGGACCGGGACGTTGCTGGTAATCTGCGCGCCAAACTCGCCGTCTTGCCCACCGGGGGAGAGCGCAGAGCGCAGCATGGCCACCCGGCCGGTGCGCATCACCTGCTCAACGCCAAACTCCTCCATGAGCGTAATCATCGAGTCGATCTTGGCCGTATCCCCCGTGATCTCCATCGTCACGGCCTCAGCGCCTACGTCAACGATGCTCACGCGGAATATGTTTGCCAGTTGAATGACGCGGGGCCGGCTTTCCTGCGTTGCGCGGACGCGGACCATCGCCAGCTCACGCCAGACGACGTTGGCGTCGCTGATGTCCGCTACGTCGACCACATCGATCAGCTTGTCCAGGTGCTTGGCAATGTGTCCGACGGTAGTCGGGTCTCCCTCCACGACAAATGTCATGCGGGAGAGGTCACTCTGCTCAGACGATCCCACCGCCAGGCTGGCTATGTTCAGGCCGCGCCGCCGGAACAGCATCGCGATGCGTGCCAGGACCCCGGGCTTGTTCTCGACCAGCGCCACCAGCGTGCGGCGCGCCAGTCCGTTTGCCATCACGTCCGCCATCTAAAGACGCTCCTCGATCAACTCGGCCACTGACTGTCCGGACGGGATCATCGGGAACACGTGCTCGTCGGCATGAATCACGAAGTCGATCACCACCGGGCCCGGATGGGCGCGCGCCTCTTTAATAGCGCCCTCGAGCTGGTCCGGGCTTGTAACGCGCATCCCCTTGATGCCGTACGCGTCCGCCAGTTTCACGAAATCCGGGTTACCGGTGTAGGTGTTGGCGTAGAAGTTCTTGTTGAACACCATGTCCTGCCACTGGGTGATCATCCCGAGCATGTTGTTGTTCAGGATTGCGATCTTCACCGGCAGGTTGTTCTCTGCGATCGTTGCGAACTCTGACAGCGTCATCTGCACGCCGCCATCGCCGCAGAACGTCCACACCTCTTTGTCAGGGTGAGCAAGCTGGACGCCCATGGCGGCCGGGATCTCGTAGCCCATCGTGCCGAGGCCGCCTGAAGTGAACCAGGAGTTGGCGTTCCTGAACTGGTAATGCTGCGCCGCCCACATCTGGTGCTGGCCCACGCCCGTGACTATCAGGGCATCACCCCGGGTTGCGTCCGAGACGGACTTGATCACCTGCTGCCCGAGGAGATCGTCGGTCTCCCGGATCCTCAGGGAAGGGTGATCCGCCTTCAGTTGCTCGATGTGGCGCAACCACTCCGGGTGAGTCGTCTTTTTCACCATCGGGTTCAGTTGCGCGAGCACGTGTCGAACGTCGCCGAGAACCGGCGCTTCAACCCGGATGTTTTTGTTGATCTCCGCCGGGTCGATGTCGATGTGGATCTTCTTCGAGTTCGGCGAGAACCTCTTTGGGTCGCCCGTAATCCGGTCGTCGAAGCGTGCGCCGATGTTGATGATCAGGTCCGCCTGGTCCAATGCCAGGCTTGCGTAGGCCATGCCGTGCATGCCCGGGAATCCAGTGCTGAGCACGTGGTCCTCCGGGAAGGAGCTAATGCCGAGCAGGGTGCTGACGACCGGGATCTGGGCGTTCTCGGCCAGTTCCCGGAGCTCGTCATAGGCGCGCGAGATGATGACGCCGTGGCCCGCCAGTATGACGGGCCGCTCGGCATCGTTGATCAGCTGCGCGGCCGCCGCAACCTCTGCCTCGTCCGCCACGGTGGGCGGGTGGTAGCCGCGTAACGAGACCGGCTTGTCCCATTCCGCCTCGTCGAACTCGATCTCTTCGGCCTGCACGTCGCGCGGGATGTCGATCAGGACCGGGCCGGGCCGGCCGGTACGCGCGATGTGGAAGGCTTCCTTCATGGTGGCGGCGAGGTCGTGCGTGTCCAGCACAAGGTAGTTGTGCTTGGTGACGGGCAGGGTGGCGCCGGTAATGTCTGTCTCCTGGAAGGCGTCGCTGCCGATGGCGGCGCGTCCAACCTGGCCCGTTATCGCCACGACCGGCGCTGAGTCCATCATCGCCGTCGCAAGCGCCGTGATCAGGTTCGTCGCCCCGGGGCCGGATGTCGCCATGCAGACGCCAACCTTGCCGGAGGCGCGTGCGTAGCCGTCCGCCGCCAGACCGGCGCCTTCTTCGTGGCGTACCAGTACGTGGCGCAGCCCAGGGTAACTCCCGAGCGTTGCATAGAGCGGCAAAATCGCTCCGCCCGGGAGCCCGAATACGACCTCGACGCCCTCGCGAACGAGTGCGTCACAGACGATCTGGCCACCTGTCTTTTTCATCATTACCTGTCTTCCGGGCCTGTCATTTCCGGCCCGGTCTAAATCCCCTCTCCCGGTAAGAAGAGGGCCGGCGTGAGGGAGGTTCAATCCTCAAAGTTTCCGGAGGATTTCGCCTCGCGAATCCACTATGGAGCGCCGCACAAAAAAAGCCCCGTCCTCTCAAAGGACGAGACTTGCTCCCGCGGTACCACCTTTGTTGCCCCATCGACGCTTGGCGCCGTCGAGACCACTCGATGCCCGTAACGGAGGCCTCCGTCCGGCCCTGGCATCCCCGGATAACCGGGTGAATGATTCAGGTCAGAAGCTCAGGGGCGAGTTCCCAGAGGCCGGGCGCTGATTCACACAACCACCAGCTCAGCCCGCCTGTCCGGTACTACTCCCCGTCAAAGCGTATAACGACCCATTGTATGTGCAGTCCACGAGGGCCGTCAACGAGAGAGGACAGTTGGTAGTGGGTCAGTTTGAATCTGACTCTGATTCGG
>JADFRU010000148.1:0-4954 GCA_022561115.1 Chloroflexota bacterium
GGTGTGGCCCGCAGCGGATCATCAGACTTTGGTAGGCCGCACAGGCGAACGGAGCAAGGAGCCTGTCTCAGAAGACTTCATCCAACGCTGGTACACGAAGGGACTTCTCCCTCACCTTAATCCTCTCCCGCTGGGAGAGGGGGATTTGGAGACGCCATCCAGGCTCCGCCCCTGCCTCAGCGTCGTCACCCATTGTCCATGAACGCGGGCGCAATTCCCTTCTCCCAGCGGGAGAAGGTGAGGATGAGGGAGAGCCTTAACGCTCCTTCACGAACCAGGGCGCGAAACGTCAACTCAGGTGGGTTGTCCGCAACCCGGGCTTAATCCCCGGCGGTAACCGGCGAGCCGTCGGTTTCGGAAGATGCCTCACCCTCGGGGTCAATTGAAGCCGACGCAGACGACCCTCCGGTGACGCTGGATATGGCCCGGTCCCAGTCCGGGATAAGCAAACGTTTTGTCGTTTCCAGGACCACGATCGATGCAGCGCCGAGCAGGCTGAAAATCGCTGACAGCACGATCGCCGTGGTGTACGAACCCGTGAGGTCGTACGTGATCCCCGCGATGGCGGCGCCAAGCGCCATGCCCAGTCCGGCTCCAGCGAGTTGCCAGCCAAAGGTTGAGTTTTGCGGCGCCTGGCCGAAGTACTGCCGGTTGATGACGGTGAAAACCGTCCCCTCGCCGCCGTAGCCGATTCCAAATGCGATAGCGAACACGTAGAAGGCGAGCACGGTGTCGGCGTTGAGCAACAGCAGCACGGTCACGCCCTGCAACAGGTATGAAATGAACATCACACCCTTGCTTCCGATACGTTCCCCCAGCAACGGCGAGCCGAACCGTGTGAACAGGCTCACCGCGGACAGGGTGCTGAGGATGCCGGCGGCGGTCGTGGCTGAAAGGCCCTGCGACGTGGCGTATGGCACGATCATCACCAGGATCACGGCGTGACCGACGCAGCCGAGGAAGTGGATGTTGATCAGGTTCCAGAAGGCGTTGGTACGCCGGATGTGACGCTGGAACTCCCTGGCCTTGCCCACGAACACGGCGCCGGACGTAAGCGGCGGAACATCTCCCTGGAGCCATCCGTACGGCTTCGTGCCCCGGTCTGTCGGTGAATTCCGGAACATGAAGATCAAGAACAGCATGATCACCGTCCCGATCACCCCGGTTATCTGGAACGTTTGTTTCCATTCAACCGACACGATCAGATATGCCATCACCTGGACCATGATCGCCGGACCCAGCCCCCAGGAAATCATTACCAGGCCGGAGCCGAGACCCAGGTGCCGGCGGAACCACATGGCTATCGCGGGCATGACCGGGATCAAGAACAGCGCCTGCGCCACCCCGAGGAACAGGCCGTACCAGAGGTACAGGTGCCATAGCTCGCTGATGAGAGACGTTCCCATCATCCCGATAAAAAACAGGAGCGTCCCGCCCAGCATCGCCTTGCGGGCGCCAAATCGCATTCCCAGGTATCCGGCTACCGGCGAGAAGAACGCTGTCACAAGCGTGCTCGCGGAGTAAGAGAGCGACACCGCTCCCGGGCTCCATCCGAATCCGTCCACCAGCGGGTCGATGAAAACACCGAACGCCATGCGGATCGAACTGCCGACCATCTGCGCGACCGCAGCCACGATAACGATGACCCACGCGTAGTGCCGCCAGGTGTGGCGAAAGTAAGCCACCGGTGATGTTGAGTCGATAGCCGTCGGCGGGCCGGGGCCGATTTCCGTATTCCCGGATTCTGTGCTCAGGAAAAAACTCCAGTGTGCGCCGGGCCGGCGAATCGCGTCGGGCGGGCTTTACGTTGTGGCCAGAAAGGGTTGGTGGTTAGCGGTGAAAATGGTTAGTGGAAGGGGCAGAGGAACAGGAAGGTGCTTTCAACTCCGGTCTTTTCGCCGTTTGCGAGAGCGGCGGCGTGCGCGTCCGGTGTGAAGCCCGATCCTTCTATGGATCTCAGGGCGCGTGCATCGACATTGGCCGAGACGGCCCACGCGCCAAAGTAGATGGTGAGCGCGACGGCAAACACGACCGACGACAGCAGCATCATTGGACCGCGCCGGAGACGAAATGGGAGCCGTCGGATTGTGAGCGTCATGACATCAGGCCGTGAAGTGAACGCGTCTGTATGCAGCCGAAACGATGGCAGATTGGCGTGCCGGCCTGGCAGATTCTAACCCCCGATACATTCGATTCACAGCGGATTTCCGCCCATGGCTGATGGTTCAGGCGCGATGTGACGAGCCCGGTCGGCGACGCTCGGCGTATCGCCGGGGCTACTCAAGCGTAGCGACACGATGGGCGGCGATCCACTCCTCATCCAGCTCGCACCCGAGACCCGGCGATTCAGGCGCTTGCAGCGTCATCCGGTCGTTCAACCCGTAATGATCGGCCAGTCCAAACTGGTGCGCCTCTGCCGGCATCCACCACTCGTAGAAATCGCAGTTTGAGATCGAGCAGATCACGTGCAGGTTTGCCGCGTTGAGAAGTGAGTTGCCCGCCGTCCCGATCTCGCAGTTGAGGCCGAAAGCCTCTGCCATGCCGGCGATCTTCCGCATGCCGGTGATTCCGTGCTTTCGCGCCGTCGCCCGGAGGATGCGTGGAGCGCCCAGGCGGATGTAATGGGCGGGCTCGCGAAACAGGTACCCGGCGAGGTCGCTCATGGCGAGGGGAGTATCCAGTTTCCGCGTCAACTCGACGATGGAGTCGAAATCGTCCCACGGCACCGGGTCCTCGTACCAGTGGAAGCCGTTTGCGTCGAGCGCTCGTCCCACCGTGAGCGCCTTCCGGAAATCGTAGTTGTTGTTCGGGTCCAGCATGAGCGTCATGCCGTCGCCCACCGCCTCCCTTACGGCATGGACCGTTTTCACCGTGTCTGCGGTCGCCAGCATGCCCGGGTGGATCTTGTAAGCGCGGAAACCGCGAGCGGCGATGTCGCGCGCCTCCTCCACGTATCCGTCCGGCGACTCGTGCCGCGGCGGATATGTTGCGTACACCTCGGCCTCTTCGCTGGCGGCGCCAAGCATGCGGAACACGGGCAAGCCCGCCGCCTTTCCGGCAAGGTCCCACAACGCCACATCGACAGGAGCCCACGCCGGGAACGTGACCCCGCGTCGGGCGCTGAGGATGCTGAGCCTGTTCCACAGCCACTCCCGCGCCGATGCGTCTTTCCCGAGTAGTTCCGGCTTGAGCACCTTCAGGATGGGGTCAAACAGGCCCGCGCCGCCGCTCCTGAAATCGCCCACGAAACAGTTGCCTTCAACGCCATCATCGGTCGTGATCCGAAGCAAGCCCTGGACGACCTCGCCGCCGAAACGTCCGAGATCGGATTCAAGGCCTGTGCCACCTACCTCACGCTGTATGACATCGATGGTGATATCGCTGATCTTCAATGCGGCGTTCCTCGTGTGCATGTATTCGGGTGTGCATGTATCCGGCATGCGCCCGGGCGGCGATGACCTTGTCCCCGTAAATCCCTATGGCTTCTGGGGCTTCCGGGGATTCTGGGGACCGGCACCGGATGCTAACCTGCGGGCGCATTCAGGGGGCTGGATATGAGTGAACACAACGACCCGGACCGGCAGGCGTCTCAAAACGACAAGACACACCAGGGTGACATCCCGGCGATGGCCACGGCCGCACTGGCGCGCTTCGGCGACCGCTTTGACGACGCCCAGCGCGAGATGCTGATTAAGACGGCGATCCAACTCGAAGAAGCGGCCGGGGATCTGCGCAGGTGGGAGCTGGATAACGGCGACGAGCCGGATTCAGCGTTCAGCGCGCTGCAGGGGAGTGACTCCTGATGCCGCCGGACCCGTTGCTCGGCCTGTCTATCGGAGAGCTTGGCGCAAAACTCCGTTCCGGTGAGACATCTCCAACCGCACTCGCCCGGGCGGCGATCGACGCACTGGATTCCACGGGCCGCGATCTGAACGCCGTCGCAGCGATCACGGAGGAACGGGCGATGAGGCAGGCGGCGCAGGCGGAGGCCGAACTGGCTTCCGGCCACGACCGCGGGCCGCTCCACGGCATTCCGTGGGGCGCAAAAGACCTGCTGGCGGCGGTCGGCGCGCCGACGACATGGGGCGCAACCCCGTTTCGTGACCAGGTGTTTGATTACGACGCCACGGTCGTCAGACGTCTGGAGCAAGCCGGCGCTGTTCTCGTGGCAAAACTGGCGATGGTGGAGCTGGCCGGTGGGATGGGATACGAGGAACTCGACGCAGCGTGGACCGGGCCGGGACGCAATCCGTGGGATCACGACTCGTGGGCGGGCGGATCGTCCTCCGGGTCCGGGGCAGTCGTGGCGGCGCGCTTGTTGCCGTTCGCCATTGGGTCCGAAACGTTCGGGTCGATCGTCACACCGGCCTCTTACTGCGGCATCACCGGGTTGCGACCTACCTACGGACGCGTCAGCCGGTACGGCGCGATGGCGCTGTCATGGACGATGGATAAGCTCGGCCCGCTGTGCCGGTCGGCAGAGGACTGCGGGCTGGTGTTGAACGCCATCGCCGGCCCGGATGAAAACGACCCTACATCCGTCCAGCGCACGTTCCGATATCCCGCTTCAGGAGGCCGCAGGGACGGGTTCCGCTTTGGCATCCCGGCCGGGTGGCGGGAAGGGACCGAGCCGGAAATCGTGGACAACATCGAGGCGTCGCTGGATACGCTGCGACAGATCGGAACCGTGGAAGAGGTAGCGCTGCCGGACATGCCGGCCGGGCAGGCGGCGAGGATCATCATCGCCGCGGAGGGCGCATCGGCGTTCCAGGACATCATCGAGGACGGCCGGGTGATGCAACTCCAGGCGCCGAGCTGCCGGGTGAAGCCGCATGTATACGCCGCTATACCGGCCACCGACTATCTCCGGGCGATGCGCGTCCGGAAGCACATCTCGACGGCGTACGACCGGATCAGGTCGGAGTACGACGCGATCGTTGGACCGACGACTGGC
>JADFRU010000149.1:0-4913 GCA_022561115.1 Chloroflexota bacterium
TCTGATGAAACTTTCAGTGACTGTTCTGCGATTTGAGTGCAGCACATCCGCGGGCGTCGGACATGCGGGCCAAAGACTGAGCGATGGGGGTCGTTCGTATCGACACGCTCGGCCAGCAGTCGCGCCTGGCGGCAAGCGGGCTGCGCGGGAGGCGTTTCCGCGAACCTTAGGGATCAGCTAAAGACCAAACGTTGGTTCCGAGGGTGGGATTCGAACCCACACGCCCTGTAAAGGACAGCGGATTTTAAGTCCGCCGCGTCTACCATTTCGCCACCCCGGAACGAGGCACGCGCGCCGCTACGGTTCCAAACGCGCTTTGCTCCCGTGCAATGTTACGCGCTTCGCCCGGCCGGCATCCTTCAACGAATGCGCGACAACCCGACCCGTACTCGCCCGTCACTGCCCGCAATCACCGTATCCGCAAATCGGCTCCCCGGGTTGGCCCGGGCCGGGCTCAGGCCCAGGGAGACAGGGAGTTGTCCCGCTCCATCCACGCCATCCGGTCCAGCCGCATCCCCGTGACCTGCCCGGTGGAATTGGTCACCAGCGCGATCCTCGGCTTCTCGATTTCGGCCGTGTCCAGTGCGAGAAAGTACGGGTCTTCCGGATCGGCCGGCAGCAGCCGGACACCGTTCCGCCACGCGCCGCGGCGTGAACGAAGCACAAGCTCTCCGGCCTCCTCCGTGATCTGCAACCGGCCGTGTGATCGCAACGGGCGGGAGTTCGTGAGCACCCCGGCCGGAAGCGAGTAAACCCCGGGCGCTGACGCCCGGACACCGGCGTCAAGCGTGAGGTTCGGCAACACCGGCGTGGGCGCGCCGAGAACGGCCTGAAGCAGCCGTCCATAAACCTCACTTGAAGTGTCCAGGGCGGCGTTTAGATGGACGAGCATCGCCAGGTTTCGCCCGGGAATAATGGTCAGGTCGGTGTTCCAGCCGCCGGCTATTCCGCCGCCGTGCCCGAATGTGAACTCGCCAAACCGAGTTGACCGGAAAAACGAGTAGCCGATGTTGTAAAGCCGCTCGTCCGGGCACCACTGCGGCTTCAACATCTCTGTGAACGTTTCACTCCGGACGATACCGGCGCCGTTGTTAAGCAGGGCCGCGGCGTAGCGGGCCATGTCCGGGATATTTGATTGCACCGAGCCGGCGGCCCGTCCGTTCACGTATACCCAGTCCCCCTTGATGTTGTGACCGTCCAGCGGCTCGCCCGGGAACGGCAACTTGCCGAGGAACTCGAGCTGGTCGAGATCCTCGTGTGACGGGGCGTGCAAGTAACCGGTTGTTAAGCGATCACCAGGTAAGTCATAGTTGTCGGTTTCAGACATACCCAGCGGCTTGAAGATCCGGCGCTCAAGAACCTCTTCAATGGGAGCATTTTCCGCCCGGGAGACGATCTCGCCCACAAGCATCCAGCCGTGATTGGCGTAGTGCCATTTCGTGCCGGGTTCGATGTCTATCGTGATGCCGTCCGGGTACTTTTCTGGCA
Organism: Chloroflexota bacterium; assembly: GCA_022561115.1. GTDB lineage: Bacteria > Chloroflexota > Dehalococcoidia > Lucifugimonadales > Lucifugimonadaceae. Next base: position 1,489 of record JADFRU010000149.1, read on the forward strand.
ACGGCGGGGCATCGGTGCTATCAGCCCAGAGGACGCGAATCGGGTCGGCGACATCGTTCCTGGTGGGAGCTTCGCCGATGCCCCCTGTGTGGGTGAGCAGGTGCCTGAGTCGCAACGCGTCACCGTGGCCGTTAAGTTTCAGGTCCGGCAACAGGTCAGCGACGCGAGCATCGAGCGATAGCCGGCCCTCATCGACGAGCGCCATAACGCACAGGCAAACCATGGTCTTGGTGATCGAGCCGATGCGCTGGTGCAACGCCGGGTCCTGCGGACGCCGGGAGGCGATGTCTGCCCAGCCGAAGCCCTCGGCATAGATAAGCTCGTCGCCCGATACGACGCCGACCGAGACCCCGGGCAGATGGAACTCTTCCAACAGCCGATTGGCGGTCTCGGAGATACGGGCCGGGTCTACGTGTAGCTGAGGGGACACTTCGACCTCCATCGGGCAGGTGGTTCAGGTTGGGCAGGTGACCCTGACCCGAAACAGGGCCGGACGCTGCGTAGGACATCCGATACGTTAACGGTTGGAGCGTGAGACGAGACCCAAACTCCCGACATCAACCCGAGGGGCGGCGTGAAGAACAGAAACGATTCATCGAGGTGAACCGCCCGCATCACTGGCCGGGGCCGGTGCGTCCTCCCGGGGTTTGTGTATCAACCCGCCAGAACACCTGGGTACGCCTGGGAGTATCTGGGGGCCGGAAAAACGGCCATAGTCCCCTCGTTGCGGGGGCCGGGGCCGCAACGAGAAGAGAGGGTCGTCACAGGCGCAGTATCGCACCCGGAACAGCTTCAACCCTTCCGTTCCACATGCGTGAAACCCCATCACCAGCCTGACAGCGCGACTGTCGCACGGTCGACCGATGTTTATTCCCGGGGAGCGCCGCTCCTCCCCAAACAAACACCTGACGCCCTGCACGGACAGGCGTGCGGCATCCGAGTCAGCCGGACAGGCGGATCATCGCTGCGTCGCCACCGTGCACGCCGGGCTGTGCGCCTGACATCACGGCCATCGCCACATGCGCCATCGGCCTCGCGGCGTACCCAGGCTCTCGTGACGCTGACACCGCAGGTCCTCACGATCGCCCTCAGCGCGGTAGACGGGGCCGATCGCGACCAGGAATCGAGCGCTGTCGCCGTTCAGGTGGTACGGGTCCACGCCGGAGCCCCGTTCTCAGAGACCTGCGCTCTAAGCAGGCCCCGGGCCGGTACCGGATGTGGATACGGCCGGTTCGGAAGGGGCGGTTACCGGGGAGATCAACCGGGAAGGGGAAAATGGCCGCCGACCAGGTACCCGATCAACGCGACTCCCAACATCTGAATCGTCTTGCCTGCAAAGGAGCCGATCATGAAACGCCGGAGAGGAACACCGGCCGCCCCGGCCAACAGGCCTGCCAGGTCAAAGAGCGGGTTTGGTATCGCAGCCAGCATAAATGAGGCAAAGAGGGGACGTGTCCGGAACCAGCCAAGTATCTTCGACGTGGTTTTTCGCACCATCGCGTGCCGGGAACGTTCAACACTCCCAACGACGGACGCGCCCTTTGTTCCGGCAAAGTATGCCGGCCACAGACCGATCGATACCCCGGCAGCGGCGGCCAGCGCAACGCCGACCGGGTTGAGGAATGCCGCAGCCATGAACACCATCCCGATCATCGGTACCGGGAGGATCAGGGTAATGCTTGCCACGAATCCCGCCAGGAACAGGGCTGCGTATGCGGCGCTGGTCGAAGCCGGGAGGCCGTCGAACCCGACGCCTGCGGTGGCTGATACGGTCGCCGTCAACAACACGCCAAATGCCAGGGCCACGCCGATACGCGCCATCGGCCCCACGTTCATCGGTGTTGTTCGAGTTCGGGCGACCTGCATCTTCTAACTCCGTGTCCAGTCGTTGACGCTCTCCTGCTCTCACTCTGCAACACCCCTGGGCGAGCGTAGGGCCGGACCCAGATTGGCTTCGGTGTTGGAACAGTGTGTCGACTGGATCAGCGAAGGGACGACAGCGATTTCCGTGGCATGGACCCGGGTTGCTGGAACCGAATTCGCACGTGGTGTAACCGGGGTAACTCTGAACGCCAGGCGCCGGGAACGAATCAAGGGAGGGAATCGCTGTGGCCGGACCGGGACCGGCGCCCCGGTCTCAGAACCCCGTCGTGGCAACAACGCCAGTCGTGGCACGGCCCGCTGTTCAGCTCAGGACTGTTCGCCCCCCACAGATCGGCCGTGAGACCGGGTCCCACCGAGGACGCGCCATCACGTCCCAGCACATCAAGGAGTCGGGTTGGGCGTGACGCATGTCAGCGGAGGCGTACTACAAGAAATCGCCACGGGAGGGGGATGGGGCGTACTCGGACGGTCGGTTGGGGGCCAGCCTGCTCGTGTGTCCCGCGAGCTTGTCCGGACGCTCTTCCATCACCGCGCCTCCCGTTGCTTGCGGGGACATTAAACGCAGGCCGCTTGATCAGTCTATGAACGGGCTATGAACGTTGAACCGGTAATCGTAGTAACGCCCCACCGGGGCACGCGTACATACGCGGTCGGCCAGTAACGGGAACGAGCAGCAACGGGAACGAGACGGTCAATTACCTGGAAAGATCCCAGCCTCGTGCGTCGTTCAGGATCACATCATGATCTTGAGACCGTGCGCCGGGGGAATGGGAGACCATGCGCCGGGGGAATGGGCATGACGCAAATGGGCCGCCGCCCCCGGAGGGACGGCGACCCGAACTGCCAACACACGTATGGAGGATCGGTGCGGCAGATCAACGCCTGGCAAACATAACGCCAACCAGACTTATGAAAATGGTGCCCGTGGTCAAACTGCCTGCACACGGAGCGGTCTACCAGCAAACCCGACGGCCAGCACCTAATATCACTCACCCGCCATTTACACAGAAATCGCCGGGGATTCGGAGACCCTCCGTCCGGGGAATACGGCTTCGGACAGGTTATTCTCCCCGATGCCGCCGTGAATCACGGTGCGTTTGGCCCGGTGGCGTCACGGATTACCGCGCATACAGCGCATACAGAAGGAATTGTGTTTGAAACTCAGTGTCCTGGACCAGTCCCCAATTCGGATGGGCGCCACGCCACGCGATGCCATCCTGGCGACGATCGATCTTGCACGGCTGGCGGACCGCCTCGGCTACACCCGTTACTGGCTGGCCGAGCACCACAACACGCAAACACTTGCGAGTCCGACACCCGAAATCCTGATCCCGGCGTTGGCGAGCGCCACCTCAGGGATCCGCGTCGGCAGCGGCGGCGTCATGCTCAGCCACTACTCGCCGCTCAAAGTCGCCGAATCGTTCCGGATGCTGGAGGCGCTGTACCCGGGACGCATCGATCTTGGGATCGGGCGCGCTCCCGGCAGTGACCGTCTAACGGCGGCCGCCCTGCAGCCGGGGCCGGTCGGTCCTCCACTTGAG
>JADFRU010000150.1:0-4897 GCA_022561115.1 Chloroflexota bacterium
TCGACGAGACAGAGGATTACTGGGTCGGCCAGCGCGTCAGCCGGGGCCTGGACGTTGTGGGCGGTGACATGTGGGAGCACGAGGGCGCGACGGTGGTGATCGAGTGCACTCCGCTTCCGTTGAAGGCGCGGGCGCCTTTGTTCAAGGACGGCATAGATGTGATCGTGCCATCGGTGCGCCGCACGCCGCCGGAGTCGCTAAGCCCCCGGGCCAAGTCGCACAACTACCTGAACCTGATCATGGGCGACATGGAAGTGAAGTCATACAACCCGGTGGCGTGGGCTGTCCTGCTGGACATGCGGGGCAACTTCGCAGAGGGCATCGGCTCCAATTTCTTCACCGTGAAGGACGGCGTCATTCGCACGCCTAAGTCGCAGTTCGTGCTGGGCGGTATCAGCCGTGAGACGGTGATGAAGCTCGCAGAAGGTCTCGACATCCCGGTTATCGAGGACGACATCGATCCCTTTGACGCTTATGTCGCGGACGAGGTTTTCCTGACATCGACCAGTCTCTGCATCTGCGGCGTTCGGACGGTCAACGGCAAGCCGATCGCAGATGGCAGCACGCCCGGACCGATAACCAAAGCGTTGATGGACGCCTACGTAGACCTCGTCGACTTTGACTGGGTGACCCAGTACACAAGCCGTCTGGAAGCGTAGGCTCACTGTCGACGATGGCTGAACCGATAGATTCCTGGCCTTCGGGCCGGTCCAAGCTGATGACCGCTCGCGAGGCGGTCCAGCGCTTTGTGAGCGATGGCGACACCATCTACTCCGGGTTCAACATCCTCTCGCTCTCGCTCACGAACGAGATCATCCGCCAGGGCAAGAAGCACCTCAAGGCGGTAGCCGGCTCGGTGACGCCGAACGTCACGATGATGTCGATCGCGGGCAGCGTTGACCGGATAGAGACCGGCTACCTGAGCGGAACGCTTAACAGCAAGCCGTTCCAGGAGATGATGCGGGACGGCCGCGTCAAGTGGAACGACTACACGAACATGACCATCACCCTCCGGCTGATGGCGGGCGGAATGGGCATGCCGTTCATCTGCGCCAACTCGTTCCTCGGCACCGACTACCTCAAGCCGGAGATCATGAACCACTCCCGCAGCCTCGCAGAGGATCGAAGGCGGGAGGACGGCAGCATCTCCCCTCCGTACGCCGTGATCGAGTCACCCTTTGACGGCAAGAAGGCGCTCCTTTACCCGGCGTTGAAACCGGACGTCGCCATCGTCCACTGCCAGCGGGCCGACGAAGAAGGCAACATCCAGATATGGGGTCCGCAGGCGGACACCAAGTGGGGGCTCTGGGCTTCAAGAAACGTTCTTGTGACGGCGGAAGAGATCGTCCCGCGCTCGGTGATATCAACCGAACCCCACTTCACCGTGGTGCCCGGGTTCAAGGTCAGCGCCGTCATCCATGAGCCATGGGGCGCCCACCCGAGCGGCCTGAACGGTCACTACCGGGCTGACCGCTCATGGATGGAACTAACCGGTTACGGCATGACGGACTGGGACTCCGCGCGGCAGTATCTCGACGAGTGGGTTTACGGCACGGAAGACCACGCCGCCTACATCACCCGGTACAGGGAGCGATTCGGTGACGATCTGCTTGAGGCCCTGCGCGTAAAAGACAAAATGGTCCCGGAGCAGCCTGCACAGTACGGATGGCGCTGAAGACGTGACCCCTGAACAATCTGATTACACGCCCGCCGAGATGATGATCATCGCCACCGCCCGCCAGGTCCGGGACGGCGAGTCGGTCATCGTCGGCATGGGGCCTCCACTCCTGTCGGCGGCCCTCGCGAAGTATCACCACGCGCCGAACATGTGGTACTGCACCGAGTCCGGGCCGCTGGACTGGGTCCCCACCAGCAGGGATCTGCCCGCGCCGATCGGTATCGCAGACCACAGCCTTGTTGAGGGCTCGGCGATGTCCGGAGACATGGCGGATGCGTTGGGGGCTTTTGTAAACGGAGGCTGGGCGCAATCAGCCATCCTGCAGGCGGCGCAGATCGACAGGTTCGGCAACCTGAATACGATCCTTGCCGGCACCTTTGAGGACCCCATCCGCAGGCTTCCCGGCACAGGCGGCAACGCAGACATCGGCGCATCCGCCCAGCGCGTGATTTCGACGATGCCGCTCGAGTCCCGCCGTTTCAAGGAGCGCGCAGATTTCCGGACCACCGCAGGCTATATCGACGGCCCGGGCGGCCGCGCTGAGGCGGGACTGGCGGTCCAGGGGCCGAACGTGTGTGCGACGACGATGTGCGTTTTTAGCTTCGACACGCCGGACGGTGGACTCACCGGCTCCTGCGAGATGGTCCTTGAGCAGCTCTTCCCCGGGGTGTCTCTTGAAGAAGTACAGGCCATCGTGCCGTGGGATCTGAAGGTGTCACCGGACCTGTCTTACATGGACCCGCCGACAGAGGAAGAACTCACGCTGGTCCGCCACCTGGATAACGGCAATCACCTGAGACCGGGCCGGTATTGATTCTCGTTGACCCGCGGTCGGCGCGGCAGTAGGCTCGCAGGGTGTCATCCAACGTCGCCGACCGGCGGGACGCAGCATCCGCGCCGGGGCAGACGGGTTCCTCCACACCGCCGACCACCGACCTGCGCCGCCGCCCGCTTGACCTGAAGGCCGGGCTTTTCGTCTTATTCGTCTCCACCCTGTGGAGCGGAAATTCGATCGCCATCAAATCGGGCCTGGATTACGCGCCCGCTTTGCGTCTGGGATGGATGCGGTTCGTCGTCGGGTCGGTCGTGATCCTTGGTTGGGCGATCTACACGAAAGCCGATCTGCGTATCCACCGCGGTGAATGGTGGCCGCTGATCTCGCTGTCTGTGTTCTTCGCCGTCCAGATCGTTTTCATGAACCTGGGTATCAAGTACACGACGGCGGGCCACGCGACCGTTTTGATCGTTACATCTTCGATCTGGGTCGCCGTCTTGTCCCACTTCTTCATCCCCGGCGATACGCTCGCGCCGGTTCGCCTTGTAGGGATCATGATCGCCTACCTGGGAATCATCGTGATCTCCGCCGATGGCCTGCGAGACCCGGGCGGCGAGAATTTGATCCTCGGCGACATCCTGTCCGCCATATCCGGTTTCCTGCTGGGTGCGCGGCAGGTGTACAACGCCCGGCTTGTGACGAATATTGACCCGGCCAAGATGCTGCTGTTCCAGGCGGCGTTTGGCACCGCTGTGTTCGTAATAATCAGCATCGTATTCGAGCACGAGCCCTGGGTCTGGGCGTGGGAGTTGGCGGTTTCTCTGGCTTACCAGGGGTTCGTGATCGCCGGGTTCGGCTTCCTGTCGATGCTGTTGATGATCAAGTACTTCTTTCCGTCCCGGGTCAGCGCCGTCTCGCTTACCCAGCCACTGACCGGGATCCTCCTCGCATGGGTAATCCTGGGAGAAGACCCGAGCTGGCTCTTGTGGGCCGGAGGCGCCCTCATCATGGCCGGCGCTCTGCTCGCCCAGAGGCGAGGCACGCCTGCAAAGTCCCGGCCGACGCCCCATGAGGGCCCTGCGATCTCTGACCGGCGTGCATCGGGCAAGGCAGGGTAACCGCGCTGCCGGAAATTCAACGCAAGCCGTTGTCCCTGCGCGCAGGGACATTTGCCGTAATCATCAGCATCTTCTGGAGCGGCAACTCGATCGCCATCAAGGCCGGCCTCGATCATGCCGGCCCGCTGCGAATTGGCTGGATGCGTTTTGTCGCGGGCGCGCTGGTAACGCTTGCATGGGCCATCTACACCAGGGCGGACCTCCGAATCCGGCGGGCAGAGGTCAGGCCGCTGGCTGCGCTCGGCATTTTATTCACGGTCCAGCTTGTGTTCATGAACCTGGGCATCAGCTACACGACAGCCGGACATGCCCTCTCCCTGAACGTGACAACGGCCATCTGGACCGCCCTGCTCGCGCACTTCTTCATCCCGGGAGACCGTCTCGAAAAAAGCCGGTTCCTGGGCATCATTATCGCTTACGCCGGGATCATCGTGATCTCCCTTGACGGCCTGCGCTCCGGCGTGAACCGTGACATCCTGATCGGGGACGGGCTGTCGCTCATCTCCGCGTTTCTTCTTGCCGCGCGCCAGATCTACGCCGCCCGTCTTGTGAGCGGCATCGACCCGAACAAGCTCCTGTTGACCCAGTTCCTCATGGGGATCGTCTCGTTCATCGCTGCGAGCCTCGTTTTCGAGTCTGATCCGTGGTCATGGGCGTGGCAGTTGTGGGCCTCGCTCGCCTACCAGGGGATCGTGATCGCCGGTTTCGGGTTCATCGCCAGCCTGTGGTTGATATCGCGTTACTTCCCATCGCGGTTGGCCGCGCTCGGGCTGATATCGCCCGTGAGCGGCATCATCCTTGCGTGGATCATTCTTGGCGAGGAACCGTCCTCGAACCTGTGGGCAGGGGCCCTACTCGTGATGGTCGGCGCAGGTGTTGCTCAACGCCGGAAACGCGGTCCCGGGAACGGGGCTCGGGATGCGGTCCCGGTGTCAGCCGCCAACACCGACCCGAGAAAGCCCGGGGAACGCGCAGCGGCAGAGTGACCACCCGTCCCCACTGCCCTTTGCCGCGTTGACCGGCGACGCGCGCGGTGCTAGCGTCCTTCGAATGCCACCCACAGCGCACCGCAGCATCACCCCGCGCGCAGGTGCCTTCGCCGTCTTCGTCTCGGCCTTGTGGTCCGGCAACTCCATCGCCATCAAGTCCGGGCTGGAATACGCGCCGCCTCTGCGACTTGGCTGGTACCGATTCCTCACCGGCGCAGTAGTTATCGTGATATGGGCGATCTATACACGCGCAGACCTGCGGGTGCGCCGGAGTGAGTTACGAGTCCTGGCCCTCCTCTGTCTGCTCTTTTGCGTTCAACTCGCATTCATGAATCTG
>JADFRU010000151.1:0-4842 GCA_022561115.1 Chloroflexota bacterium
ATCTCGATCATCAACGCCGCTGCAATCAGCAGGTACGCCCATTTGAGCGACGGGTGTTGACCCGCCACCGCCCTGCCTATTCCGTCAAGAGTCGCCATAGTTCCCTCCTGCAACCGTGCTCACAGTGAGTGAGCTAAAACTGTGGCCATGGGCCGCCATCTCCCGGCCGTCCCTGGCTTTTCCCAGTCATTTGTCAGATGCGGCCATCCAAGGATTGGATTCAGCGACGGGCGACGGCCGGTCCTTTTTCAGGCCTGCGCGCAAGCTTGGCGCACAGCGGAGCGGAAGCGGACGTAGACTTCAGATCGACGGACCGGTGACCGATGAATCACGGCCAGGATCGAACGGCTCAGGAGGGGAAATGCTTTTTAAGGGTGCGCTGGTCGCGTTCGGGATCATGCTCGGGTCGATCGCGATACCGTTGGTCCACTGGGTGTCGATCTGGTTCGGGCCTTTTATCGCCGGGTTTATCGGAGGTGGCGTGGCGAAGGCTGACGAGGACGGCATCATCAAGTTTGGCCTGCTGGTGGCGGGCATGATGCTGGTGCCGGTCGCGCTCGTCCTTGGAGTCCTGTTCGCATTCGACATCGGCGGACTCTGGAGGACGCTACTGATAGTGTTCGCGGTCGTGATCGTTCCATACACATGGTTCGGCGTAACGGTCGGCGCTCTGTTGAGCTATCTGTCGCGCAAGAAGGCCATCGAAAAAGCCGCTTCCGAGGTCTCTGAAATCCCCGTCCCCTGATCAGTCGACGCCAGGAGCGTGCGGTCAGGACTGTTTCAACGCTACTGCTTCCGCGTCCGGTAACGTCTCGAGCACGTAGTCACGAAACGAACGCACGATTCGCGGTAGCGGCCGACCCTGTGCGTGGACCATGTAGAGACGGCGCAAAAAGCGCGCCTCAGCGATACGAACGCCTTTCACGCGCGTCGCGTCGTGACGTTCCAGTGATCGCTTCGTAACGAACCCCAGGCCAAGTCCCGCATCGACCGCGGAGACTATGGCGTGAGAGCTTCCGAGGACCATCGAGGATGAGTAGGCCGGGATCTCAAGGCCCTGCCGGTCAAGCTCATCCTGCACCGTGAGCCATGTACCCGAGCCGGCCTCTCGCTCAATTATCCTCTCGCCCGCCAGGTCTTTGAGCGAGACCCGCTTCTTGCGCGCCAGTGGGTGCGACGCCGGGACCGCCAGGATCACCTCATCGGTCGCCACAGGCGTGCAGACAAGCCGCCGGTGGCCGGTCGGCCTGCCCACGAATCCGATGTCCCAGCGGCGTTCCAGCATTTCATCGATAACGGCCGCCGTGTCTGCGACGAACACTTCAGTCATGACGCCGGGATGTCGCGAGGAAAAGCCGGTCGCCAGCTCCGGGACCAGGTATTCGCCCGGGGTGGTGCTGGCGATGATCCGCAACCGGCCTTCAAGCGTGGCGTCCGGGTCCTGGATCGCAGCGAGCAACTCGCCGTAACCCGCCAGCGCCTCCCGCGCGTACGCAAGCAACCGCTCCCCCTCTGGAGTGGCCCGCACCCCGGTGGGCAGTCGTTCCAACAACGCCACGCCCAGTTCCATCTCAAGCCGCTGAATCTGCCGGGTCACACCGGGCTGCGTCACACCTGTTCGCCGCGCCGCAGACGTGAGGCTTCCGGTTTCAACAACGGCGACAAATGTGGTGAGTTGCGCAATGTTCATGGCCACATGATAAATGGTTATAGCATTGGCCGCGAGCACTCGAGAGGCGTAGAAATCTCAGCGGCATTCTTCGAGCCGTCAAGAAAACAGAAGCCGACAAGAGATGTATGAACCGCATGAAATTTCAGCGCCTGGTACCGGCGCTCGCGTTGTTGATAGCGGTGCTGGCCGGCGCGTGCGCCTCATCAGGCGAAGGGCGTCCCACCCTCATCATTGGAGGAATCCCTGACCAGGACGTTTCGCTCCTTGAGGAGCGGCTCAACGGCATCGCTGACCTGTTAAGTGAAGAGCTCGGGATCGATGTCGATTACAAACCGTCGATCACCTACTCCGCGCTGGTGGCGGCGTTTCAGCACGGCGACGTCGGACTCGGGTGGTTCGGCGGGTTGACCGGCGTGCAGGCAAGGATCGCCGATCCGGGCTCTCAAGCGATCGTGCAGCAGCCGCGGGACGAGGTGTTTCGCTCGGTATTTATCGCCGGCCCGGATACAGCCGCCGATTCACTGGAAAACCTGGCTGGGCTTTCATTCACGTTCGGTAGTGAAAGCTCCACATCCGGCCACCTGATCCCACGTTTCTACCTGGAACAGGCGGGAATAGACCCCGAAACAGACTTCAAGAGCCGGCCCTCTTACTCCGGGTCGCACGACAAGACATGGAAGCAGGTCGAGGCCGGCGCATTCCAGGCCGGAGCGCTCGCCGAGGCGGTCTGGCTGCGAGCCGTTAAAGACGGGCGGGTGGACACCTCCAGGGTCCGCGTCCTTGAGACCACGCCAGCCTATTTTGACTACCACTGGGTCGCCAACTCTCGCCTGGATTCCGTGTTCGGCGAGGGGACTGTTGAGCGGATCAAGGAAATCCTCACCGGCCTTGCCGGGAGTGACGAGAGGGCCGGGAGAATCCTTGAGCTTTTCCAGACCGACACGTTTATCGAGACCGAAAACGACAACTACGCGGCTATCGAGCAGACGGCCCGGCAACTGGGACTCATTGAATGACAGACCGGGTTATGCCCGGCGTCGCTGCCTGCGAGATCGTCGATGTGGGTTACGACTACGGGTCTGCGATGGCGCTCCAGGGCGTTTCGCTTCGCATCGAACCGGGAGAATCCATCGCTCTGATCGGGCCAAGCGGCTCCGGCAAGACCACCTTGCTGCGGGTGATCGCCGGGTTGCTGAAACCCCAACGTGGGACCGTCCACATCATGGGACGACCGATCGCCGGGATGAAGTTCGGGAGGGAACTCGCGGGGCTTGTCGGGATGATGCAGCAGCAACTCGATCTTGTGCCCCAGCTTGCGGTGAAACACAACATACAGGCCGGAAATCTTGGCCGGTGGGGCGCACTTCGATCGATCGCTGCACTGGCCTTCCCGGTCCAATCTCCAAACGCGCGTGACGCAGCGCGCAGGGTTGGGCTGGAAGATCGTTTCACCACCCGCGTCGCGCGGCTGTCCGGAGGGGAACAGCAGCGGGTCGCCCTGGCAAGGCTGCTCGTGCAGGACCCTGACGTCATGCTGGCGGACGAGCCGGTCTCTGCGCTTGACCCGGCGCTCGCCAACGACCTCCTTGCGTTGCTCTGTGATATCGCTTCAGAACAGCCTGGCCCGTCAGGCGCCACGCGTACTCTGATCGCGAGTGTTCACCAGCCGGACCTGGCGCTGCGTTACTTCGACCGCGTCGTGGCGTTGAGGTCCGGGCGAGTCGTGTTCGACAAACCCTCCGCAGATGTCGCGGAACACGATCTGGAACAGGTCTACGCGCTTGCCGAGCGCCGGACCAAAAAAAGGCCCGTATCCGGCTCGGCGGTTTCGAAGCGATGATCGCAGACGGACTTCTGCGAAGCTCTGGAGCTGGTATCCGCAAGCTGGTTCTGCCGGAGCGGCGGATGATGCTGACCCTGATCCTCATCGCCGCAGTGGTGTGGGCAGCGGCGACAACGGTGAGGCCCGGTGAAGCACTCCACACCGGGGGGCTGGCCGCCCTCGGTGAGATCGTCTCCTCGGCGTTTACGCCGGACCTGTCACTGGACACCATTGGCCGGACAGTCGTCGCCGCGTTCCGGACCCTCATGTACGCGGTGGCGGGGATGTCGATCGCCCTCGTCCTCGGGATCCCGCTTGGCATCGTGGCGAGCGGTGTCCTGATTCCGAACCGGCCGGCTCGCTTCGGGGTCATCACACTGACGCGTGGCTTCCTTGCCATCTTGCGCGCGGTCCACGAGATCGTCTGGGCGGTCCTCTTCGTGTTCGCACTGGGACTTTCCCCGGTGGTAGGGGTGCTGGCGATCGGAATCCCGTACGGCGGTATTCTCGGACGGATCATCGCGGAGCGAATCACGGACGCCCCAGAACAGCCTCTGGACGCTCTGCGTGCATCCGGCGCATCGCCGTTCCAGGTCCTGCTTTACGGACGGCTTCCCATCGCCGTGCCGGATCTGGTCAGTTACCTGTTCTACCGGTTGGAGTGCGCCGTTCGCGCCGCAGCGGTTCTCAGTTTCGTAGGACTGGGCGGGCTTGGATTTCGGATCACGATCGCCCTGGACGATCTCAGATACGACCAGGCATGGACCTCGATCTATGCGCTCGTGATCCTGGTGATAGCGATAGACCTGTGGAGCGCCCAGGTCCGGCGGCGGCTGCTGTGATCCGCCAGCACGGCGAGGTCAAAACCGATTCCCCGGCTCAGCTCAGGCGCGTGGTTCCGGTCTCCGGGATGCGAAGAGGACCGCTGGGACCCGGGTTCGTGGGCTGGTCCGTGATCGCACTTGGTGTGCTGGTGGTCGCCAGCTGGGCCTGGGTCTATCACGACGGCGGCAGGCTGGGAGACCTGTTTTCGGCTCGCGCCCGGGACGGTGTCTTACAGCTGGTCCGGGACCTCGCCGGGGCCGGTAGTGATGGAACCCCGGCTTTTCTTGACGCTGGCGAGTGGAGGAGCGCGTCGGGTCTTGCCTTTGAGACTTTGCAGATGTCGGTGCTCGCCACGGCGATCGCCGGCGCCGGGGCGCTAGCGACCGTCTCGTTTGCCGCGTCCAACCTGACGTACGGGGAGCTTTCAAGATTTGGACGCATCACGGGCAAGGCGGTGTTCCTGGTTACGAGGGCGTCCTACATCCTTACGCGGGCCGTGCCGGAGCTGGTCTGGGCCCTGATG
>JADFRU010000152.1:0-4823 GCA_022561115.1 Chloroflexota bacterium
CGCGATCCGCAGCGCGATCGAGAACCCGATGGGTCTCGAACGGAACATCTACGAGATCGTTCAGCCGGGCGAGACGGTCGCCATCATCGTTTCGGACGCGACCCGGAAGACTCATGTCGATGAGATCTTGCCCTGTTTGCTGGACGGGCTCGCGACGGCGGGCATCCGTGAGGAAGACATCCGATTCGTCTTCTCTACCGGCACACACAGGGCCGTTACCCCTGACGAACAGGCGGGCGTCCTTGGCGAAGACGTCTGCCGTCGCTTCAAAGGCCGGCTCTTCAACCACGACGCGCACGATGCGTCGAGCCAGGTCTACATAGGGACAACTTCGCGCGGCACCAGGGTCGAGATCAACCGGCAGGTACACGAGGCGGACCGGATTATCGCCACCGGGGCAGCGGTGCTCCACTACTTCGGCGGATACGGAGGCGGACGAAAATCCGTCGTCCCGGGCGTTGCGTCGGTCGATACCATCGCCCACAACCACGCCATGAACCTTGACCCGGACAGCGACCGGCTCAACCCGGCGGTGCGCATCGGCGGCCTGGACGGCAACCCCGTGGCGGAGGACCTGCTGGAAGCGACGAAGCTGACGCATGTCGACTACGTCATCAACACGGTGATTAACCGTAACGGGGAGATCGCCGGCATCTTCGCCGGAGAACTTGACGCCGCGTTCGAGGCCGCCCGCAAGCTCGCCCATGAAATGTTCGCCGTTGAGATCTCTGAACGCGCAGACGTGGTGATCGCTGCGTCGGCCTCAACCCAGAACTTTGTCCAGACGCACAAGGCGCTGTTCAACAGCTACCAGGCGGTCAAGCCGGACGGACGGATCGTGCTGGTTACGCCGTGCTCCGAGGGGTTGGGCGGCGAGCAGTTCGCCAAGTGGCTGCGACTCGGAAATCGCTCGGCGATCATCGCCGGACTGCGCAAGCAAAGCGAGATCAACGGGCAGACCGCCCTGTCAACGGTCGAGAAAGCGCCGATCACGCTCATGGTCACGGATATGTCCGGTGAGGACGTGGACCAGCTTGGAGCGCGCAAGATGTCCACGTTCCAGGAAGCGGTCAACGCCGCGTTTGACGATGTCACGGCACAGGGCGTCAGCGAGCCGACTTACTACGTGATGCCGTCCGCCGCTTACACCGTGCCATTCCTCGCGGGCTGATCCACGGCAGAGGGACAGATGTATTTCAAGATACTGGTTCCGCTGGACGGCTCACACCTCGCCGAGCAGGCGCTTCCGGTGGCACAAGCGCTGGCGCGGAGATGCAGGGCGGACATCGAGTTCTTGACGGTGATCCCGGCCGGTGAGGTAGACGCCGCAGCGGAGGGGTATGGCGGGGCAGACCGTTACCTGTCGGCCACGGCGGAGCTGACAGGGACGTACAGGGGACAGATCAACCGGAATGTCCTCGTGGGGAACGCGCCGGCAAGGATCGTCGACTTCGCCCGCAGCCAGGGAGTTGACCTTATCGTCATGGCCACGCACGGCCGGACCGGGTTGATTCGAGAACTCCTCGGCAGTGTTACAGACCGGGTGATCCTGGCATCGCCGTCGCCGGTCCTCGTCGTGAACGGAGGCAGCGCTCCAGCGTCCGGGATCGGAGAGGTGGAGATCGACAATATCATCATCCCGTTAGACGGCTCTGAGCTGGCTGAAACCGCGCTCGAACACGGCGAGGCGCTGGCGAAGGCGTTCGGGGCGGACGTGGTGTTGCTGCGCGTTGCGAAAGCGACGGCCACAAAGTTCGAGCGATCACTCGCCGAGCACTACCTCGCCGGGATCACCACCTGCTTTGAGGGCGATGGATCAAACGTGACACGCCGCGTCGTGAGCGGTGCTCCCGTTGAGTCGGTGATCGCCGCGGGCGGCAGCCTGCACAACTCGTTGATCGTCATGTCAACGCGCGGCGCGTCCGGGTTCCGGCGCCGGTTGCGCGGCAGTGTTGCCGATCAGGTGGTGCGAGGGGCGTCTGTGCCGACGATGGTCGTGCCGCCGGTCGCGACACTGACCGGCCGTTGCATGGACTGAACGGTCCCCTGATCGGGCAGAGCCTGCGAGGACGCCGTCGTTAGCCGTTAACGGACCTCAGGCTCGCCTCGAGCACGCGAACCTCGCAGTCCGTGTTCTGCGCTACCGTCCGGGAATACGACCCCTGCGGCCTCTCGCCAAGCGGACGGGACGAGTCTGTGTACATTGCGATCAGATCCACGTGCTCGCGCTTTGCGATTTCACAGATGCCTTCTGGAACGGTGTTGGCGTCAACCTGCTCCAGCCTGCACCGCACACCGCGTGTTGTGGCCACCATGGTCTGCTGAATGAGCCGCCCCGTCATCTTTCCGCGGGTGCGTTGGTCAACCGCCGGAACTCGCACGTGGCAGATGATGATCTCGGTGACCCCGGTCGTTACGAGGACGTCCTTTTCAACGCGATAGATGACCTGTTCCGCCAGTTCGGTCCCGTCAACTGGAACAAGAATCTTTGGACTCATCTCGCTCTCCTGGTGTTGCTTACGCTGGCTCGTGACATTTGCTTGCGCTGGATGAAGCGCCATCGCTCCCTCGAGGCGACGGCTACGAAGAAGCTGCGGACGTTCCGTTCGCCTTTTGCACCGGAGCGGCTTCCTCCGGCTCCAGCCCGCATCTTTCCCGGAGCCGGGCCCACTCGGAGTCGACAATCCTCTGAATCTCTTCCACGACCTCCGGCTCACCGTCGCGCAACAGATGCCGGAACCGGCCCTGTGACGCCAGGTAGTCGGTGATCGGCCGGGACTTGCGCCGCGGGCCGTTGAGTTTGTATTTGCCGTTCTCCACTTCGTAAAGCGGCCACAACGCCGTCTCAACCGCCAGCCGTGATATCGCCATCGTGTCCTCTGGCTCGTAGCGCCAGCCGCGATCGCACGGTGCGAACACGTTGATGAACGCCGGGCCGTCGGCGGCCTCCGCCTTCCGGACCTTGGTCATCAGGTCCTTCCAGTGATGTACCGCCGCCTGCGCCACGTAAGGGATACCGTGCGCTGCGATGATGCCGGTCATGTCCTTGCGCCACTGCGGCTTGCCCGGGACGACGCTGCCTGCGGGCGTGGTGGTGGTCCAAGCGCCGAGCTGCGTCGCTCCGCTGCGCTGGATGCCCGTGTTCATGTAGCCCTCGTTATTCAGGCAGATGTACATGAACTTGTGACCGCGCTCGAGCGCCCCTGAGAGCCACTGGAACCCGATGTCATACGTTGCGCCGTCGCCAGCGAACACGACAAAAGTTATCGGCCGCTCGGCCATCCGTCCCTTGCGGACGAGCGCCTTGTATGCCGCCTCGATACCCGACGCGCTGGTTGCAGCGTTCTCGAAGCCGCTGTGGATCAACGGCACCTTCCATGACGTGTCCGGGAATCGAGTGCTTGAGACTTCAAGACATCCCGTCGCCAGCGCCACTACCGGCGGGTTCGCAAGCGCAAGCAGCACCTGCCGGACGATCACCGACTCGGAGCAACCGGCGCACAGGCCATGTCCGGACTCGAACCCGTCGTCGAGCATCGACAGTTCACGTAGTTTCAGGGTCATTACGCCGATGCCTCCCCGTGTCTTGTGTTGTTCCCGGGTTCCCTGAGTCCAAGATAGGTTGGCTCAGACATCATCTCCCCGGTTTCCAGGGCGGACCTGAGCTCACCGAAAGCCTGGTTCGCCTGCCCCAGGGTCACCACCCTGCCGCCCAGTCCGTAGACGAACCCCTTTGCCAGCGGCCGGTCGCTGCGCTCCCATAGCGCAGATTTGACGTCCGCAAGGAGCGGGTTGTCCGCCGAGCCAAACCCGATGGCGCGGTCCATCACGCCAACCACCCGTGCGCCGGAGAGGGCATCGGCCATCGCCGCCACGGGGAAGGGCCGGAACAGCCGGACCCGCAGCGCTCCGGCCTTGAGGCCGGCGGCACGGGCGTTGTCAACGGCGGCATGAACCTGCCCCTCTGCCGATCCCATGAATACGAGAGCGACTTCGGCGTCTTCCATCTGGTATGTCTCAAGAATCTGGTGGCGCCGGCCGGAAATCTCGCCGAAGCGCTTCAGTGATTCCTCGACGACGGCCTGCGCCGCGTACAGCGCAGCTTCCTGCTGACGCCGGTGTTCAAAATAGTAGTCCCGGAAATCCAGGGCGCCGTACGTGGCCGTAGATCCGGGCGCGAGCAGAGACGTTTCAGGTTCATATTCGCCGACGAACTCACGTATAACTTCGTCAGGCAGCACGTCGACGCGCTCGACGGCGTGCGTGACCATGAAGCCGTCGATCATGTTGGCGCACGGCAGCATGACGTCCGGGTGCTCGGCGACCGTCTGCGCCACCAGCGCCAGGTCGTAAGCCTCCTGGGGGCTGCTGCCGGACAACATCACCCAGCCGGTCTCGCGCATCGCCATAGCGTCCGAGTGGTCGCCAAGAATGTTGAGCGGGGCGGACAGAGCGCGTGTGCAGAGGTGCATCACGATCGGCAATCGCAAGCCGGAAGTGACGCCCAGCATCTCGAACATGAGGGCGAGTCCGGGACCGGCGGTTGCCGTTATGGCCCGCGCTCCCGCGGCGCTCGCGCCGATACAGGCGCTCAACGCCGCGTGCTCGCTCTCCACGTTGATGTACTCGGTGCGGACCGCCCCGTCCGCGCAGTACTCGGCGAACTTCTCGATGATCAGCGTCTGCGGCGTGATCGGGTACGCAGCCACCACCTCCGGCTCGATCTGCCGGAGCGCGTACGCGACCGCCTCTCCACCGTTCATGGCGATGGCCGTTGAGACGGCGGCGTCACCGGCGGCGACGCTTTCGGGGCGTTCTCGAGT